>CAZDCU010000011.1:0-43597 GCA_964504055.1 uncultured Methanomassiliicoccales archaeon | reverse complement strand
CATCTTTTTGTACCTCCCGTATACTTCCGGAGGGATTGATATGATAATTGAGTCACCTTCGATATCATAATCCTGTACTTCAGAAGGTCTGAATTTACAAATTGATTCAACAGTCTGAGGAAGACTGCGGGTAATCGAAAGCTCTAATTCTGCATCTGCTGCTATAATTCCGCCTTCTGGAATTGTAATATCCTGTTCTCTCAACTCATCGATAAGGTCATCATTCGAATAATGAACAATCTCTTTCTTGGCATAGATAACAGGAGTAATTGTAACAATTCCGGAAAAATAAGCTTTGATTATTTTCTCATGGAAAAATTCAGCACAGGGCCTCAGTTCATAATAGTCGGTTTGATTGCATTCAATCAGCAGACCGAATCCTGCGTATCCGCTGTCGATAATCTGTTTGATATCCTGATTTTGGATGTCAAATCTCCCTCTGATGGCAAAATTCAACGGATCATTGGCCTCCGCCTGATCCATTTCGACGCTGAACAACACACCGAAATAATCCGGAGAACCTTCGCAATACACAGGGTACGGCAGATTTTCAATTTGCATATTCAAACACCTCCGGACGGAAATCGCATATTGCAGGATAGCTCAGAATAACATCCACTTTGTTTCTTACAGACTTGTTTGATTTGAATGGTCCTGCATAATAACCGTCGATTATAGGCATTTCATTTCCGTTTCCGTCAGTTACCTTAACCAAAGGCACCTGTTCTGCGGATTTGCCTCCTTTCATCACAGCACTGACTCTGAGATAGTATTCCTCGTCTCTGTTAACATTGTAGATTAATGTGCATTTAATGCCGGAATCCTGTTTCACACAGACTTCTTTGAGGTCGATAATCTTCACGGAAGGTTTGATTTTGAATCTGCGCACCATATCTCCTTCCTCATTCGGTTTGAAATTCCTGTTCGCCTCTCCGCGTTCCCTATCATTTCTATTCACAGCGCCTGTCGGTTCAAAATCTTCATCCGACCCGATTTCAGAAGCAGGAAGTTCAGCTGAATTTCCTTCGGAGGCATCGGAATCATCCTTGACTTTTCTGACCTTCTTTTTCCTCTTGGGTCTGACATCGGCAATTACACCCCAATCATATTCCTTTCTGGCCACCTGAATCTGTTCCTGGGTATCGTTGTGAAGCGAGAGATATTTCTCCAATCCCTCTGCATCCTGCATCTCACTGTCGTCAACACCCTTAAAACGTTCAATTGAATCTTCGACGGTATTGGAAATGTGATCTAAGACGCCGACTATCTTTTTCTTGTATTCGGCACCCACATTCTGAAGATTGCGCTTAACCCAATGATCATGATTTGTAGGCTCGCATTTTGAAAGAAGTCTGGATACATCTTTGTTTTCTATGACAAGCAAACCGATTAGAGATGACACAGTCTTGTAGTTTCTGTCGATGACCATCCCACTTCTGATACTGACAATGCGATTGTATTTATCGGCATTTTTCAGGTATAATGCAAAATAATCATCCCTGTAAAATGGTTCCTCGTCGAGAAGAGAAAGCTGTTCGCTTACTAGCTCTAAGTCCTTACACTCCAACGGATACCCGTCATAAAGACTGCGGATAATTTCGGTTAAATTCTCCTTATCTACGTAACGGTTACCTGCTTTGACTTTCAGAAGTCCGTCGTGGATTTTCACAAAGAAATCCTTGATTGCCGCAATCAGTATGCGATCAGCCCAATCTCCTTCATCAAGGGAATAGCCCATAATATAAACGTCAGTCCCCTTTTCATCCGGAGAACGACGGAATGATCCGAATGAAAGTGTTCCTTCAACGGAAAAATTGTTTATCCTGTTACGGTCCCCACATATCCCGAAAGGAGCTTTCTTCACACCTGTATCACTGTAATGGGTGACCAGATTACTACAACCGATTGATGAACTTACACCTGTATCATCGTTAGTAGAGAAGAAGACCGTATGCAGTTGTGAAACCGCAAAAAAAGAATCTTTTCCTCTACCGAAAGAACCGCCGGAGTCTCCTTTTTTGTTCGATATTCCGCGGGAAATTGTCATACTTTTCCAAGGAGTGGGAGTTAACGCGTCCGTCTCATCGGAACCGCGCGCACCGGTTGTTCCGAAATCACTTGCACGCATAACGGCAATCTCCGGGCTGTTGATGACACTGATCATATCCTTGAAAAGACTCAGTGAAACAGGGTCGTCAAGAGCCTTTATTGACTTTTTACATTCCTCCAAGGCAGATGCAAACCCATCGCGATCTGGGTAGTCTGTATTACGGATTTTGAATAATTCGAATTAGACGGTTACTTCTCCGCCGGCCGAAGCGTCACAGGAATTCTGAAACAACTCTCTGACGAACATTTTGATTTGATCGTCGGAGGTATCGAACTTAAGAGAATTGGTTCCCGTTTCAAGAATTGTTTTATCTTCGGGAAAATACCATTTCATCCGATCTGATGTGTCATCGAAACAATACATACAGATAACTGTCTGGCATCGAATATAATACTTATCTGAAAACCATCAAGACATGACAAAACCGTTCTGAATGACCGCATATTTTTCTGTCAAACAATCGGAACAACCGTCACGCATCGCGATGACGACCATTGGTTAAGAAAATAATTTAATAATCTACCTTAAACTTATAATTTGCCCGGTACTCGAATCTAATGAAGATTATTTAACTCTAAGGTAGATATTACAAATTTCTAAATTGTATCGCACAAATAACAATAATATCGCAGTTTGCGCATCACACCCCCAATGTCCGAACCCAAAACGAATGCCATGCGCATCCTCGACCGCATGAAGAAACCGTACGATGTCATAACCTACGATCCCGGAGATTTCGTAAGCAGTATCGAAGTTTCAAAGAAGATAGGAATCGATATCGAACTGATCTACAAAACACTCATCGCCCAAGGTAAGAGTGAAAGATATTACGCATTCGTCATCCCCGGAGGGAAAGAATTGGACATGAAAAGAGCCGCAGCATCCGTCGACGAAAAATCGATAGAACTGATACATGTGAAGGACATCAACAGGCTCACAGGTTACGTCAGAGGGGGATGCAGTCCTTTGGGTATCAAAAGACAGTGTAAAGTTGTCATAGATTCATCCTGCAATTCCCATGAAAAAATCTACGTAAGCGGAGGAAAACTAGGCTGTACGTTGTGCGTTACACCGAAAGATCTCATCGAAGCCGCTTCCGCAATAACGTCGGACATATCATTCGTACCTCCTCCCGAATACAGGAAGACCGAATGATTTTTTACAGTCCGCTGTAATGGGGAAATTATGAGTTCCCTATTTACCGCGGTAGGAAGCCTGGAGTTCGAAAATCCGGCTATCCTCGCATCCGGAATAATGGATGAGACAGGTATGTCGATGGTCAGAGTCCTTAACTCAGGCGCAGGCGCAGTCGTATCCAAATCCGTAGGCACGAATCCGAATCCGGGACATGCAAATCCCAACTTCACTGAAGTAACATCAGGTTGTATCAACGCAATGGGTCTTCCGAACCCCGGAATCGATGCGTTCGGAGAAGAAATGCGCATTGCATCCGAAGCAGGAAAAGTTATAGGTTCGATTTACGGCGCATCGCCCGATGAGTTTGCGGTATTGGCGGGAAAAATGGAAGATTACGGCGCATGTGCCGTGGAACTCAATCTCTCATGTCCGCATGCGAAAGGATACGGTATCGAAGTCGGTACGGATCCCGAATTCGTTAAGAAAATAGTGAGTGCGGTGAAAGATTCAATCAGTATTCCCGTGTGGGCGAAGCTTACGCCGAACACACACATCCTTCCCGAAATAGGAAAAGCGGTGGAAGACGGCGGAGGAGATGCGATTGTTGCAATCAACACTCTGAAAGCGATGAAAATTATCCCCGAATTTGCGTGTCCTTTCCTCAGCAACAAGGTCGGAGGATTATCCGGAAGTGCAGTCAAGCCCATCGGAGTACGTGCGGTGTGGGATCTGTACAACGCAGTATCCATTCCGATTGTAGGTGTGGGAGGAATCTCCAACCACAAAGACGCTTTGGAATACATTATGGCGGGAGCGCGTGCTTTCCAGATAGGCACTGCAGTAATAGACAGCGGACCGGAAGTATTCCGCTCCGTGAACAAAGGAATAACAAAATTCATGAAACGTTACGGATACCGTTCGATCAGTGACATGGTAGGTGTTGCCCATGAGTGATATCGTCATGATTAAAGACATCAAGAAAATCAACTCCAACACAAGGAGAATATCATTCTCGTGGGATGCCGAAGCAAAACCGGGACAGTTTGTCATGGTCTGGGCCCCGGGAATGGAAGAGATTCCGTTATCGCTTTCCGGAACAAAGTCTGAGAAATCGATTACGTTCAAAATTATCGGTAAAGACACCGAAAGATTATCCCAATTGGGAAGCGGGGACAGGATGCAGATCAGAGGCCCCTACGGTAACGGTTACAAATTCGATCAGAACGATAAGAAGAAAATTCTCATTGTCGGCGGAGGAATAGGTATCGCTCCGCTCATTCCTCTTATGAAGGCAAGGTCTGCGGATGTTGTACTTGCGGGAAGGACGGCAGAGGAAGTGGAACCTTATGTTCCCACTGCGAAGAACTTCTGTATGAGGCACTGGGAATGCACGGATGACGGAACATTCGGGGAACAGTGCAACGCCGTGGATATGGTCAAGAAGATCATGAAAGACGAGCAGTATGATGAAGTTATTTCATGCGGTCCGGAAATCATGCTTGTGTTCCTTCACCAGTATCTGAATAAGATTCATGTTGAGCATCAGATGTCCTTAGAAAGGCACATGAAATGCGGATGCGGCGTATGCGGTGCGTGTATGATCGATGACAAACGCGTCTGCAGAGACGGACCTGTTTTCAATAACTATGAAATCGATAAAATGAGTGAATTCGGCGTATCCAAGAGGGGTATCGACGGCTCATTGATCGTCTTCGGTAAGAAATGACAGATTACCACATTACTGTAAGACACGGCAATATGACCGTGAATGTTCCGAGAAATTTATTTTCAGGGCCGGACTGCGAGCCTGTGGAATCCAAAGTGAAGGAATTCAGAAGGATTATGTCCGGAAGATATCCGTGGCTTACGGAGAATGCTTTGGATGTTCTCATGAGAAACGCGAGAAACGAAATGTTACGTGTTCTCGACGAAGAAACAGGAGGACGTTCCACCAGCAAACGCATGGTTTCCGACGGAAATACGAAAGGTGCGATTGCACATCTTAAGAAACATCTCGAAGAAAATCCCGAAGATGCGGATTCATGGTACGCTCTCGGAGAACTTCTCTGTAAAATCGGAAGGGCCGAAGAAGGCTACCGTGCCATGAATAAAGGCCGTTATCTCATAGAAAACAGGAAATGAACATCTCCGACGGCCGGAACGGCCGTCGGACGGGTTTTTCACACACCCAATGCCTTTTTATATCAAGATTTAATAATCCGGACACCGCACTGTGGGAGTAGCACAGCGGCCATGCAGGGGACTGCAGATCCTCAGATGGGGGTTCAACTCCCTCCTCCCACTCCATACCTATTTTTGCGGAATATTAACACTAGCTGAGGTCATATTTACCCGAAACAGCGCCGTAATGGAAAGCCTTTTAAATACCCCATATATAAAGGTGGAACAGGTGAATTGATGGCTAAAATGAACATCGAGAATGTTGTAGCGTCCACATCCCTCGGACAGGAACTCGACCTTAATGCGATCGAGGATGCACTCGACGGTGCGGAGTACAACCCTCAGCAGTTCCCCGGACTTGTATACAGGCTGAAAGAACCTAAGACCGCAACACTTCTTTTCAGAAGCGGTAAGGTCGTCTGTACCGGCGCAAAGAGCCTGGATGACGTCAAGGTAGCTATCGGAAAGGTCAAAGAAGACCTCAAAAAGGCGAAAATCGAAATCGCCATCGACCCCAAGATAGAAGTCCAGAACATCGTCGCATCATCCGACCTGGAACAGGAGATCAATCTCAACACGGTGGCCATCACCCTCGGATTGGAGAAGGTGGAATACGAACCCGAGCAGTTCCCGGGTCTTGTCTACAGGCTTGACTCACCCAAGGTCGTTGTCCTCCTGTTCGGCTCCGGTAAAATGGTCTGTACCGGTGCGAAGGTCCCCGAGGACGTCGTACGTGCGGTTCAGAAGATCGCCGCAGAGCTCAGATCGGCAAGTCTGATGTCCTGAGCCCCGACATACCAAACCATTTCCGACAAAACCCCTTTACCGATTATCGGTTTATTCTCTGACATTATCTTATAATAGTTAGACAATGGAACGGAACATGTTGTTCGACGATATCCTCGGTTCCATCGGGAACACTCCTGTTGTGAGACTCAATAAGATGGCTTCCGGTTTTGATTCGAAAGTTTATGTTAAAATCGAAGGGAAGAATCCCGCAGGTTCCATTAAAGACAGAGCCGCTCTGTCAATGATCGACGACGCAGTCGCCAAAGGTAAGCTGAAGGAAGTAGGAACCGTTATCGAACCCACTTCCGGTAACACCGGAATAGGATTATGCATGGTGTGTGCGGTCCGCGGATACAAAGCCGTAATCATTATGCCGGACACCATGAGTAAAGAGAGAATTTCTCTCATGAAAGCCTACGGTGCGGAAGTTATTCTCACTCCCGGAAAAGAAGGAATGGCAGGTGCCGTTTCCAAAGCGGAAGAAATCGCAAAAGAAAGAAACGGAATCATTGCGGGACAGTTCGACAACCCCGCCAATCCTCAGGCACACATTACGGGTACGGCAAAAGAGATTCTCGAGGATCTTCCCGATGTGGATTATGTTGTCGCGGGAATCGGAACAGGAGGAACCGCAACGGGTATCGGAAAAGGACTCCGTTTATATTCATCCAAAGCCAAAGTAATAGGCGTAGAACCTGCCGAGAGTCCTCTTATCACCGAAGGAAAAGCGGGAGCGCACAAGATTCAGGGAATCGGAGCGAATTTCATTCCGGGAAATTACGATAAAGAATACATCGAAAAGGTTGTCACCGTAAAAGGAGACGATGCAATCGAGACAACAAGAAAACTTGCGAGAGAGGAAGGAATTCTTGCGGGAATATCTTCAGGTGCTGCGGTATACGCTGCGCTTGAAATCGCATCGAAAGAACACGGAAAGAAGATATTGGCGATTCTTCCCGATGTAGGTGACAGATATTTAAGCACCGGAATCTTTGACTGAGTCGATGGATATGAAGATACGCGATGACGATTTGGCTGCAGTGATGGAATGCGACCCGTCGGTCACCGACGCCGAAGAAGCGAAAAAATTCCATATGGGTCTGCACGTAGTCTCAATGTACAGAGAATCCCACGAACTCTGGTTACAGGGTAAGAAGGACGAAGCTCTTGCAATCAACTACGAATGTCACAGCAAATGCGGCGCGGATATCCATCCCGGTGCTACGATAGGAAGCAGTTTCTTCATCGATCATGCGACAGGCATCGTTATCGGAGAGACCGCGGAGATCGGAGACCATGTGATGATTTATCAGGGTGTCACACTCGGCGGTGTATCCACAAGCAAGGGAAAGAGACACCCCACAATCGGAAACAATGTGGTAATCGGCACAGGTGCGATTGTTCTCGGAAATATAACGATAGGAAACAATGTCCGTATCGGTGCCGGATCGGTTGTTCTGAAAGATATTCCCGATGATTCCACAGTTGTCGGAGTGCCCGGAGAGGTTGTCAAACACAAAGGTGTCAGCACAAGAAACGAGCTTGATCACGGAGACCTTCCCGATCCTGTAAAAGATGAAATCGATTCGCTGAAGAAAGAAATTGCGGAACTGAGAAAAGAGATTCAGAAACTCAAATGACGTTTCATCGTATCCGATTATGTAATCGCATATGGAATAAACCTTTTAACTATCCTCTATAATTAGATTTTATATTGATAATTATCAATGGAGGAATGCAATGAATTCTAAGAAATTCACAATGCTCGCCTCGATCATCGCCGTAGCGATGATGCTGTGTGTTGCCATCACACCGATGGTTTCATTCGACAGCAACGTCTCTGCGACAGATGAATCCGACGGCGGAATTAAAGATTCAGAATATTCTGTCAGTGGAATTACAAATTCGGACTACAATATCGAGAGTATTATCAAGAAACTCAAAGCAGACATCACCGAATTTGTAACGGACACCGGAATTAAGGATGCCATATCTTCGGCTTTGACAAGAGAAACCAATGTATTCGGCGATACTGTAACAATAAGCGAAGTTGAAACAATCGCCGATGGCAAGACATTGGATCTTGCCGGTGAGACTACGCGTGTCAGCCTCAAATTCACAGAGAGCGGTAAATATGTCATTGAGAAAGGCGGTTCGGTTCTCCTCTGCGATACACTCAAACTTGAGGGAGAAGGCACCATCATCGAGATGAAAGAAGGATCGCTCATCAAATTCACAAGCGATGCAGATGGATACAAGTTGCCCGGTGACTGCACAATCTCGCTTGACGGTACATTTGAGTCGTCTCTCAATGTCGGAAAAGACAATGCGATTACCGCAAAAATGAATGTCGACCTCAAAGGTACACTCACATGCGACGACCTTGAGATTGTAAATGACGGAGATTTACTTGATGTAACTGTCGAATCAAAAGTCAGCATCAATATTTCCGAAATCAACACAACCGCCGGGATAACGGACATAGCGTTCAATGTCAATTTCACAGCGAAAGCCAAATCCGTCACAATCACAGCCAACAAAGGCGATACCGACGAGAAAAAAATAGTATTCAGCGATGTCAATGTCAGTGTAGACTACAATGGTGACAAAAACACAATTGCTGCAGATGCAGAAGGCAAAGTGACTGTCAAATCGAAAGATGTCACCGTTGCAACAGTCACATTCGATATCAATGCCAATGTAAGCTACGACGCTGACAAAAGCACAGTCACTGCAGATGCAGAATGTAAAGTAACCGTCGAATCGAAAGATGTCACCGCAACTGCCACATTCAAGGTCAGCAATCTGAAAATAAGCGGCGTGACAGTCCAGACTGATAAAAATGAAGCGTTGACAGGAACAGCAAATGATGCGGAAACGGATCCCGCAACAACACCCGCCGGTATCGGATTCAGCGGTAATGTAAATTTCTCACTCAGTGCGAGCGGTAAGAATGTCAACACCAACGTCAATGCAGGATTCGACATCACCGAAGGAAAATACACAGGCGATTCATTCTCCGCAACAGTCAAAGCAAATATTCCCGAATTTAAGGTCGCTGTCGGTACCGATGCCGTCGATGCAAGCGGTATCGAAGCATCCCTCATAATAAAGAAAGAAATTACTCCCGAAACTTCCGACATCAAAGACGTTGCGAATTTGATTAGTCTGATTCAGCCCGGATCATACATCAGCGTAAAATCGGCTGTAATAAAGACCGAAAGCACCTATGCAAAAGTCACAGACGCTAAGGTAAGCCTCGTCGATGTCGATGATGTCACCAAGGTCGATGCATATATCGGAACATTCAATCTCAACGGAAAGGTTAGCGGATACGATAAAACAACCATCGAAATGTCCAAAATCAGTGTATTAGGTACACTTGACGGAAAGACAATCACAGTCAGCGGTGACAGGATTCTGTGCGACATGAAACCTCTCATGTCAAAGAATATGCACATCAGTGCGGAGGACTTCACTGCCGAGAAAGACGGAGATAAAGTCATCCTTAAGAACGGTACATACGAAATCAAAGATGCAACCTCTTACAGTGCGGAAATGGTCATCTCCAAGGATGCAAAAGTCACCGTAGATGCAGTGAAGATCGACGGCGATGCTGTTCTTACAGTCGAAGACGGCAACAAGAATATCAACGGTAAATTCACCATGCTTCCGGGATCGACGTACAACTACGGTACCGATAAGACAATTGAGGTCTCCGGATCCCAGGGATGCCTCGCAGTCGCATTTGCTTCAGGCGAACAGACACTCTCTGTCGAACCTATCAGCGCCGGTTTCAAACTGGTTGAATCCAAAGAGGGACTCCCATACACCGTTAACGAAGACGGCACAGGTACATTCACCGATGCCGAACCCGACGGAACACTCTGTGCAATGTGCGAGCTCAAATCGTTCAAAGTCACCATCAACGGTGAAGAAATAACTGTAGAATACTCGGATAATTTCAAATTCCCTGAAGCACCTACGCCCGAGACAGGCAAAGTGTTCCTCGGATGGACCGACGGTTACCGCATATACCACTGCGGAGACTCCTTGATTATGCCTGCAAAAGACATGACATTCACCGCAGCATGGAGCGATACAGTATACACTGTCGACAAAGAAGGAAAGAGCTATATCGTCACCAAAGACACTGCAGAATCTCTGGTCATCAGTGCCGATGATATCACCAAGATGATTGAGAAGATTGGTGAGAGCAAGGATGTCACATTCGACATCAAGACCGGTTCGTTCACAGTCTCCTTCGACAGCAATGCCGCAGCCGGATTTGACGATGAACTTTCGATTGCTGTCAAACAGGTCAAGACCGATGATATCAATGACAATGTCGTATACGCAGTCGAAGACGGTGCACTCTACACCATCGATGCAACATGCGGAGGTACCGAAGTTCACACCTTCAGCAACAACGGTACTGCAAAGGTCACCGTTATCTACGAGCTCAAGGACGGACAGAAAGCATCCGATCTTACCGGATACTACCTTGACACTTCCAAGTCCTCAGCCTCATTGGATCCTGTCGAAACATCCGTAAAGGATCTCGGAGACGGAAAGGTCGAAGTCACAATGACGCTCGAGCACTTCTCCGACTACATCGTAAAGGAGAAAGCAACCGTAGGTCCGACCGATGAAGGTTCGGGCGATAACGGAATGTCTCTCGGTGTCACCGTAGGTGTCATTGCAGCGATTATCGTTATCCTTGCGATTGCAGGCGTTGTCCTGATGAAGAGGAAGGGATGAAATCTCTGAGGAGGGGACTCCGTCCCCTCCCCTCCAAACCCCTTAAATTTATTCTTCTCCCGATAAGACAACTATTATAACAGACCAGACACTAGCGGCAAGTATGTCCCTGGTCATCCATAACACGCTCACGAACAGAAAAGAGGAATTCGTTCCCATCGAAAAAGGCAAAGTGAAGATGTACGTCTGCGGTGTAACCGTATACGACGACATTCACATGGGTCATGCAAGAAGCATGATTGTCTTCGATATGGTAGCAAAATACCTCAGATACAGCGGTTATGAGGTCACACACGTTACAAATTTCACAGATGTTGACGATAAAATCATCACAAGAGCCGCAGAGAAAGGAATGGAACCTCTCGAACTCTCCGAGATGTACATTAAAAAATACTTCGAAGAGACGAAAAAACTCGGAATCGGCAAAGCGGACATCTATCCGAGGGCGAGCGAGAGTATGGATGACATCATCCAAATGTGTAAGGAAATCATCGACAACGGCTACGGATACGTCACACCCGACGGCAGCGTTTACTTCTCGGTTGAGAAAGCTAAGAGCTTCGGATGCCTCACAAACAAAACAATGGATGATATGCTCTCCACAGGACGCATAGCAAACGACGAACAAAAGAAGAATCCTTTGGACTTTGCGGTATGGAAGGCTGCGAAACCCGGAGAAATCTCATGGGACTCTCCCTGGGGCAAAGGAAGGCCGGGATGGCACATCGAGTGTTCGGCGATGATCAGACACTACCTCGGAGAGAAAATCGATATTCACGGCGGAGGAAACGATCTTATCTTCCCCCACCACGAGAACGAGATACTTCAGACCGAGGCTGTAACAGGAGATCAGCTTGCCAACTATTGGATGCACAACGGTATGCTTCAGGTCAAAGGCAGAGGAATGTCCAAAGAAGAGAAAATGTCCAAGTCTTTGGGTAACTTCTTCAGAGTATGCGACGTAGCTGAAAAATACGACAGCCACGTCATCAGATTCTACTTCCTGGGAACACACTATATGAGCCCTCTCGTCTACAGCGAAGAAGGATTCGAGCTTGCTTCGTCTTCACTGAAGAGAATCTGGAACTATTACCGCGAACTTCAGGCGTACGCAAGAGATGCAGACGGAAAAGACGATGCATCGGAACTGATTGAATCGACAAAATCCGCATTCGGAAACGAAATGGATGACGATTTCAACACGCCAGGTGCAATCAAGGTGTTCTTCGATTTGGTTTCCTCGGGAAACAGGATGATTGCGGACAGAACACTCTCCAGGAAGGGTGCGGAAGACATCATCAAGATGATGAAAGAATTCGATACCGTATTCGGAATCCTTCCCGATGATGAAAAATCCAACGAAGGGATGGATTCTGTCATGAAGATTCTCATGGATATCCGTTCCGAACTCAGAAAGCGCAAGATGTACGATCTCGCCGATATGATAAGAGACAGACTCACCGAATCCGGAATTCAGCTTGAAGATTCCGCAGACGGAATGAAATGGAAGAGAATCTGATCGGTGAAATTCATTCACCGATCTTCTTTTTCATTTCTTCGGATAATTCGCACGCTTTGCATTTTTTACCGAGAGTGGGTTCTCCGCATTCGCATTCATGCAGTTCGGCTGCTTTGTAGTTCTCGGAAAGCATCGGATACAGTTGATCGTAAGAAGAAAGTATACTGTATTTCGAACCGGGAGACCTTGATTCGAGATTATCCACAATGTCACGGTACTGATTCCTCAGTGCTTCTTTCCAATAGGGACATGTCATATCGTGGAATTCCAATCCCGAAACTATCGCATAAAGTAACGATTCTTTCTCGGAAACAGCTCTTAAAGGAATGAATCTCGGAACAAGTCCGGGCTGTATTCTTTTGTGAGGGCCCAATCTCGCCAGTCTTTCGATGTCTCCTCTTACGAAATTCATCATAATGGACTGACTCATATCGTCGAGATTGTGTCCTGTTGCAAGATAAGTCGCACCGATTTCTTTGGCAACCTTGTTCATACAGCGTCTTCTGAACACACCGCAGTACGTACACGGGCTGTTCTCACCGCTTAAAGGTGCGACCTGATCCATCGTAAGGCCCAATTCTTCTTTAAACGAAATCAGATGGAATGAAACGTTATTCTTTTCACAGAAATTCTTCACGATTCCGATACTTGAGGGCCTGTAACCTTCGATTCCTTCGTCGATTGTGATACAGTGGATTTCAATGTCTTTTCTCTTTCCGAAGGTTTCGGAAATAAGTTTCAGAGTGACCATTGAGTCCTTACCGCCTGAGACGGCTACGGCAATCTTATCCCCGGATTTTACGTCGATTTGTTTTCTTATCTCACGCTTTACTTTCTTTTCGACGTATTTCATAAAATGGTCCGCACACAGGTGCGACCCGTTGTATCTTATGAACGTAACGGCATCTTTCTGACAGCTGTCGCACTTCATTGAGGATCACCGAGCAGTTTCTCAATCCTCTTGGCGAGTTCTTTCGAAGGGATGTCAGGTAACGACACATACATCGATTTGGAAGGTTCGATGTCTTTGGCTTCCGTCAGAAGATTCTGTCTCATTAAGTCCCTGACGTACTGGAAGAACTGTGTGTGTTTTCTCGGTTCTTCGCCGTATTCTTCACATACAATGTGATAGGTCTTCTCGGCATCGTTGATTTTGATACAGCTCTTATCTTTGATTGCTCTCGCAATCGCAAGTAACGCAAACAATTCATTACGGCCGAGTTCTTCCAGTTTCGCTGTATTTACGACGGAGAACACCATGTTTCCCAACTGACGTACATCTTCGGGAACAATCTTTCCTTCCGGTTTCATCTCCGCCGTACGTGCAGCCTTATCCAGTAAATCGATGGCAAATCTCGCATCTCCGTCGGATGATGCCATTTCCGCAATCATATTGACGATTCCGTCATCGTATGTTCCGGGAGCCAACGCATCCTCGGCACGGTATCTTACGATTTCTCTGAGCTGATTCTGAGAATATTTCTCGAATCTTATCGTGTTGACTTTCTTGAACGTGGAACGTGACGCTTCGTCAAGCCTGTCGATAACATATTCCTGGGAAATCAGAATCAACGATACGGAAACGTGAATGTTCAGCGATTCCTCGCTCATTCTCGATAATTGATAGATAAGATTGACAGGTCCTTTTCTCAGAAGGATGTTTGCTTCATCCATTACGATAATTACACGTTTTTTTGATCTTTCGATATGAGCTTTCAACGCTCTGAGCATTTCTTCGGGAGAGAACCCTCTGTCAGGATATCCTTCGTCGTAGTGCCTTAAACATTGATAGAGAACTCCTGATTCCGTGCCCTTCTGTCTGCAGTTGACAAAGATATAATCCATGGGTACGTTGTGTGTCGAAGCGTACTTCATCACTTCTCTTATGAAGAATTTTGTAGTGGCGGTTTTACCTGTACCGACACTTCCCGTGATGAAAGCGTATTCCGATGTTCCTCTTTCGATAACGGGGCGGAAAATCATCTCAAGGAGGTTCAGCTGTTCCTCACGTCCCGGAAGACTGTCGGGAATGTGATCGAACGACAGTTTCATCGGATCTCTTATTATCACAGACTGACGTTCGAACATTCTATCAGTTCCTGCTTACGCGGATTAACCCTGAACACGGGATTATTTCTATGCCGTTCTTCTGCCACACATCGCATATGAGATTCACACCCAACGAATCCGAGGGCATATGACCTGAAATGATCAGTCTGATGTTGTGTTTTCTCGCTTCTTCGATGTGACTCTCGGGGAAGTGCATTCCTATGACTGTTCCCACACCCGACAATTCGAGTTTTGAGTAGATGTCTTTGGGACTTGACGTTCCGCCGTTCATTTTCACGACGACTTTACCGCAGTGATCGTCGGGACTTCCTACAGCAATCAGCGGTCTGCAGTTGTATTTGGCTGCAATTTTGAATTCATCCAAAGACATGAGATAATCTGTAATGTCCCTGAGATAAACGGGATTTTCTTTCTCGATACCTTTGGTAAGGAAATCTCCCACGCAGTTGTCTGCGGGAGCGTGAATGTTCATTATCGGAATATTCAGTAATTTTGCCGCATCCACCGCCTGATTGTAATTTGCGGGATGCACTCCTCTTCTCACTTCCGAGATACGGGACCTCATCATGTCTTCGATTGCGTTGTAAGGAACGCCGTATCTGTGGTAGAGTTCGTTCTGAATGTCGATTACTTCAGGGAAAGAAATCTTCGATGTTCCCAGAGGATGATGTGCAACGATACCGTCGATTCTTTCTCCTTTTTCTCTCAGTCTGTCGGCGAGAAGAACCTCTCCGGTTTCAATGTCGATACCCCACATGAGTTTCTTAACCTCAATATCTCCGTTTCCGAAGGAAAGTCTCGAATCTCCGTAGGGATTCCAGAGCCTCTCTTCATCGAAATATTCTTTTTCCGTTTCGGAAAGAGAATCATATCTCGATTTTTCCTCTTCCAGTATCTCGTCGATCCTCTCTTTCGGACGGGGATCGTGTTCGATACCCGTACGGATTGCGAGTTTGTAGGCATCGATCAGCTTCATATGTCACGGTGAATGAAATCGATATTGATAATGGCTTGTCCCGATACTGTTAACGCAACGGATAACACACATCGGGAACAATGTTTATTTCACTTGATTGGTATGACCGTGACGATCTACATGAAGGAGATATGGACAGAGAAATACAGGCCGAAGAAGCTCGACGAAGTCATCGGACAGAAACACGTCACAGAGAGACTCAAAGCCTATGTCGAAACTAAGAATATGCCCCATCTCCTCATGACCGGACCTGCCGGTACGGGAAAGACTACGTGTTCTCTTGCTATGGCAAGAGAAATGTTCGGCGATGAATGGAAAGGTAACTTCATCGAACTGAACGCTTCCGATGAAAGAGGAATCGATGTCGTCAGAGGTAAGATCAAAGAATTCGCAAGAACGGCTCCGCTGGGAAATGCCGAGTTTAAGATTATTTTCATGGACGAAGCCGATGCTCTTACGTCGGACGCTCAGGCTGCACTGAGAAGAACGATGGAGAAATATTCTAAGATCTGCCGTTTCATCCTTTCCTGTAACTATTCTTCGAAGATCATCGATCCTATTCAGTCGAGATGTGCCGTATTCAGGTTCAAACCTCTCACAAAAGAAGATGTCAGAGGATTTCTGACAAAGATTGTCGAGAATGAAAATGTCAAGATTGATGACGATGCAATGGAAGCTCTTGTTCACGTAGCAAGGGGAGACATGAGGCGTGCCGTGAACTCATTACAGGTTGCCGCATCTATGGATAAGACAATCGATATTGACACCGTTTACCAGACAACAGGCCTTGCAAATCCGGAAGAAGTCAAGAAAATGATTGAAACAGCTCTCAAAGGCAATTTCATTGCGGCAAGAGACAAACTCGACGAAATCATGATAGAGTTCGGACTCTCCGGACAGGATATCATCAGACAGATTCACTCATCTTTCTTCGAACTCTCCATAGACGACCGTGAAAAGGTCATGCTTATGGATAAAACCGGAGAAATCGAATTCCGTATCATCGAGGGAAGCAACGAGCGCATCCAATTGGAAGCGCTGTTGGCTTACCTCGTGCTTGTCGGCGGAAACAGAAGATAAATCAGTATCTGTTATCAAAGATACGGTGACTCTTCTTTTCGCTTCTGGGCAGTTCCTGAATCGATACCGCTTTGGATACGATAGTGATACCTATCCTGCTCTTGAACTCTTCACGTACCGTTTTCTCAAGCGCAGTACGTTCTTTTCCCGTGAGTTCGGTTTCGAAGAACAGCGTAAGGGAATCCTTTCCTTCGAGGTGATCGATCATCACCTGATATTCGCTCGACACGCCGTCGATTCCCTTCAGAAGGTCTTCGATCTGTCCGGGGAATATGTTGACTCCCTTGACCTTGACCATATCGTCGGTACGTCCGATGAGAATGTCGATACGCGGATATTCGGAACCGCAGGGACATTTTCCGGGAATTATACGAGTGAGGTCGTGTGTCCTGTATCTGATAAGAGGCGCTCCCTCTTTCTTCAGTGTAGTTATGACCAATTCTCCGTATTCTCCGTCGGGAACGTTCTTTCCCGTCTTGGGATCGATGATTTCCATGTATGTGTAATCGGACCAGCAGTGCATTCCCGTGGCGTACTCACAGCTTATGCCTATTCCGGGACCGTATACTTCGGTAAGACCGTAGATATCGTAGAGTTCGACACCCAATTCGTTGGCGATACGCTCACGCATCTTGTCTCCCCAGCGCTCGGAACCGATCAGAGCCTTTTTGAGCTTGATTCTGTCTCTGATTCCTCTCTTCTCGATTTCTTCCGCCAGGAGTAATGCGTATGAAGACGTAGCGGTAAGAACAGTGCTTCCGAGGTCTTCCATCATCCTGAGCTGTTTGTCGGTGTTACCGGGACCCATAGGGATACACATTGCGCCCAAACGCTCGGCACCTGCCTGGAAACCGATTCCCGCAGTCCACAGTCCGTATCCGGGTGTGATGTGTACACGGTCCTTGTTGGTTACACCTGCCATTCTGTAGCATCTTTCAAACATGACTGCCCAGTCTTCGACATCTTTCTTTGTGTACGGGATGATAACGGGAGTGCCTGTTGTTCCCGATGAGGAATGAATCCTGATGACTTCTTCATCCGGGACTGCCTGCAATCCGAGAGGATATGCCTCACGCAGTTCGCATTTGTCGGTAAGAGGTAATTTTTCGAAATCCTCTTTCGTTTTGACTGCCGTGAGATCGATATCTTTGTACTTCTGCCTGTAGAACGGTGATTTCTCTTTAATCGTAGATAATTTCAGCTTAATTGCATCCAACTGCTCCGCAGACATCATGTTATCATCCACTTGTAATGATTCATGATATATTAACTATGCTGAAAATAATGCAATGATGTACAATTATGTACATCAAGACCTGAAACGTTTCATTATCTGACCGAAGATGGTTTTGTCTTCGTCAGCTCCTCTGAATTTACCGACTACATCCGGAGTGTTTACAACAGGCGGTTCGCTTACCTCGGGAGGATGTTTCACCTTCACAGGTACTTTGTCGTCAAGATACGCTTTCGCTTCCGTACATCCAGAAATTGCGGCGTGGGATATCATCGAAGATGCGGTGTTCGTATCCTGTGTTACGCCCTGACCTCTTTCGTACATCAGACCGAGCATGTATTCGCAGTTGACATCTCCCGCTTCGTATCCCAGTCTGAAATACTCCGCAGCCTGATGGTAGTTGAGTTTGATTGCTTTACCTTTGTAGTAGCACATTCCCGCTTTGTAATAAGCCCTGGAATCTCCGGATTCCGCGGCTGAAATGTACAGTGATGCAGCCTTCTTCAGATCACGGTTCGGATTGTGTAAATCCATGTAAGCATCGGCCAATGCGATACGGGCTCTGCTGTATCCCTGGTTTGCGGCCATTGTAAACCATCTGATTGCAAAACCGTAGTCTCTGTAAACGCAGAATCCGTTGTAGTAGAACACTCCGAGATAGTACTGTCCTTTCGGGAATCCGTTTTCCGCGGAAAGTCTGAACCATTTAAGTGCTTCTCTGTGGTCTTTTTCTACAGTCAAACCTAAGAAATATCCCATTCCGACGTAGTACTGCGCTTCGTCGATACCGTGTTCCGCGGCTTTGATGAAAAATCCTGCGGCTCTTTCATAGTCTCTGTTGACGTGTTCTCCTTCTACGAGGATTTTACCGTAACATGCCTGTGCGTAGGGATTTCCCGCTTCCGCAGCATCTTCCATGAGTTTTACTCCTGAGAAGTCACCCTCGTCGAGAAGCGCTTTCGCTCTGTCGTAAAGTTCTCCTGCCGGAACGGAATTCATATGATGCCCTCCATCTTGACAGCCGATGCTTTCAGTTCTTCGGGAGTCATGTCGACTTCTTTCAGGAATGTAAGTACCGTATTGTTACCGTTACAGCTGATGTCGAACGACATTTTTCCGTGCTTGTTCGCTTTTATGACAATCGGAATTTTCGTACGTCCTCTGGAGATTTTACCAGTAAGAGGAATGGATTCTTTCAGTACCTGTTTTCCTTCGGAAATATCTATGAAATCTTCTCCGAATTTGGACATCGATTCGTAGATTGTGATATCCAAAAAGTCCTGATCGTCCCTCTTCGGTCTGCAGGTAAGTGTGTATTCAGACGGAATATTCGTGTTTTTGAAAACAACGTTACAGATCTTCTCCACGCCGTCTATTCCCGCAAGTATGCCGTACGTTTTTGTCATCACGGGAATGACTTCTATCGAACCGTTTCCGTACTTGGATTCGGCGTAAAGCGCGGCACCGTCGGATATGGCGTATTCCGGCCTGTACATGATGATATCTTTGGAAGGGAAAGCTTCCCTGAAGTTCCTCGGAACCTGTAACATAAGCGAAGATGCACCTACGAGAACAATCTCGCTTACTTCGCTCATTGTGTGTTTGGAATCCCTTAATGCGTAACCGAGCATATCGATACTCTTATCCATGAGCCATCTCGTGGATTCCTCGAATTCCTCTCTTGTAATGGAGAATTTGGTGCTTTCCCCGCGTAATGTGATTTCTCCGACCGCTCTCGCTCTTCTTTCGAGTTCGATCTTTATTCTTTCCGCCTCTTTCAGAAGATTTCTTCTGAAATCGCTGTCGCTCAGAACGTCGGAACCTTCCATTCCGCGTGTGTCGAGAACTTTCTTCTGAATGAGTGTAGCCAACTGAAGATCCCAGTCTCTGCCTCCGAGATCTTTGTTACTTTCGTCGGCCAATACACGGAATTTTCCTCCGGAAACTTCCACGACACAGACATCCAACGTACCGCTGCCTAAGTCGTACACAATCATCAGTTTCTTTTCGGACGATTTTTTACTCATTCCGTATGAAACGGCGGCAGCCAAAGATTCGGAAAGAAGTGTAACATCCTTGAATCCGGCAATCATCGCCGCGTTGTATGTGGAATGTCTCTCTACGTCTCCGTAGTCGCTGGGAATGGTAATGACTGCTTCGTTGATTTCACTGCCTGTCTGTTTCTCAAATTCCATTCTGAGTTTCTTGAGAAGCAATGCAGACAGTTCCGTGGGATCGTATTCAACGCCGTTGTAAATCCTGACGACGTTTTCGCCCATTACCCTCTTAAAATGCGATGCGGTGTTCCACGAACCCTGCTCGTCTCCGAGGTTCAGTGCTTCATGTCCCACATAAATTCCTTTTTCGGTGAATGTCACGACAGACGGAAGCGTGGTATCGTCACCTATCTTAAGTGACTTCACTTTACCGTCGCCTTCGGTATAGGACAGGCAGCAATTCGCCGTTCCCAAATCTATGCCTGCATAATATTGACTAGACATCCCACCGTCTGGGTCAATGCGTTTTTTATTCTTAAAGTATTCGAATGTGTGAATTCGAACAAAGTGTCATATTAAGAAAATATGAACGGTGCGGTCGGAAAACCGCACCGTTTGAGTTCATTTAAGGCCGGTTATGCGTCCGTCTTTGCCTATGTCCATGTTGACGGCTGCGGGGACCTTTGCGAGTCCGGGCATGAGCATCATCTCACCGCATATCGGAACTACAAATCCAGCTCCGCCGGAGATGTTGACTTCCCTTACATTAAGAGTCCAACCGGTGGGTGCACCCTTCTTCTTCGGGTCATCGGTAATGGAAGCCTGTGTCTTTGCGATACATACAGGGAGTTTTCCGTAACCGAGGTCCTCAAGCTGTTTGAGAGTCTTGTTTGCTTTTGTGGAATATTCCACTCCGTCTGCGCCGTAGATCTTCTTTGCGATAATCTCAATCTTCTCTTTCAGCGAAAGATCCAATGAGTACAGCGGAGCGTAGGATGCTTTCTTGGTCTCGAGAGTTTCGATGACTTTCTCTGCGAGTTTGACTCCTCCTTCGCCTCCCTTCATGAAGACTTCGGACGGTGCGTACTCTGCGCCCATCTCTTTGCAGTGCTCTGCAATCCTGTCGAGGTATTCCTGCTTGTCAGTGGGGAATCTGTTGATTGCAACGACAATCGGAACACCGTACTGCTGCATGTTGCTGATGTGCTTATCCAAATTGCTGAATCCTTTGTTGAGAGAATCCATGTTCATTGTACTCTCATTCTTGAGATCCGCTCCTCCGTGCATCATAAGCGCACGTACGGATGCAACGATAACAACCGCATCGGGTGAGAATCCCGCCTGTCTGCAGACAATATCCATGAACTTCTCCGCACCGAGATCTGCTGCGAATCCCGCTTCTGTTACAACGTAATCACCGAGTTTCAGTGCGGTGCGTGTTGCAATGACCGAGTTCGCACCGTGTGCGATGTTTGCAAACGGGAATCCGTGAATGAATACAGGCTGACCTTCAAGAGTCTGAACAAGGTTGGGATTGATTGCGTCTTTGAGACAGATCATCATTGCACCGACACAGTTCAGATCCTTTGCCTTCACGGGCTTGTCGTCGTATGTGTACGCAACGATGATGTTTCCGAGTCTTTCCCTGAGGTCGTCCAAATCGGATGCGAGTGCGAGGATTGCTGAGATTTCGGAAGCAGATGTGATCAGGAATCCGCTCTCGTGCGGAATTCCTCCCATTCCTTTGCCTCCGAGACCGACTACGATGTTCCTGAGCTCACGGCAGTTCATATCCATGGTCTTCTTGAGAACAATCTGAGTGGGATCGATGTTGAGTTCGTTTCCTTTTGCAATGTGGTTCTCCACCATCGCAGACAGAAGGTTGTGTGCAGCGGCAACGGCGGGAATGTCTCCGGTGAACTGAAGATCGATGTCCCACATGGGGTAGACCTGAGCGTAACCTCCTCCGGTCGCTCCGCCCTTAATACCGAACGTGGGTCCGAGGGACGGCTCCCTGAGAGCACCGACAACGTTTTTGCCGATCTTGCTGAGTCCCTGAATGAGACCGATCGATGTAACCGTTTTACCTTCTCCCGCAGGCGTCGCAGTGATTGCCGTGACAAGGATGAGCTTTCCGTTGGGCCTGTCTTTGTACTTCTCCAAATCAGCGAGAGGAACTTTGGCGATGTACTTTCCGTAAGGGTACAGATCGTCCTCGGGAATTCCGATTTTTTCAGCTATCTCCCTGATCGGTTTAACCTGCGCATCATATGCTATCTCTAAGTCGGTCTTCATGGAAATACCACGAAATATTTGGTACCATTGTGAGGTTATAAGCCTTTACTTAACGGCGATGAAAACCTCTGAGAACACTTTGGAGTTGAGAGGTCTCAACCTTCCGTTAGGGTACCGATACATGTTTCTGTACCATGCAAGGAACTCTTTTTTGATGTCCTCGGGTGCGTCGGCGGAAATACCTTTTATTCCATGACATGATTCACCCTCGCCGTAGAACACGAGATATCTGCTGAACCTTCTTTTCTGTTCTTCAGTTAGTGTTGACGCGTCCAATCCCATACAACAATCCCGTAGTGAAGGTACATCTGTCGGATATTTAGTTCTAATAATGTTATAACCGTTATTAATGTTATATGAATTATTTCAAAAAGAATGAAAAAAGCGTACGCTGGCTCTGACAGACATCAAACAGGAAAAAACAGAATCAGTTCTTTCCTTCGACACGTTCTATGACATCTTTTGCGGCCTGATTGCCGTTTCCTGCGGAAATACGGAGCCAAACGACTCCTCTGTCGATGTCTCTTTCGACACCTTTTCCCTCGATATAAAGACGGCCGAGATAGAACTGTGCGTCGGGATCGTTCCTGTATGATGCGGAATTGAACCATTTGTACGCTTCTTCATACTCCGCTCTCGTGTATCTTATGATACCGAGATTCACCATTGCAGGCAGGAATCCGAGGACTGAAGCTTTAGTGTACCATTTGATTGCTTCTTCCTCATTCAGACTTGAAGATTTTGAAATCAGAATAGATGCAACTTTATACTGAGCATCGGGAATATCCTGTTCCGCAGCTTTGGTGTACCATTCGAGTGCTTTGTCAACATCTTTCTCAAATCCGAAGCCTTCCTCGTACATATATCCGACTTTGAACTGAGACAGTGCATCTCCGGCTTCGGCAGCCTTCGTAAGCCACTTTCCTCCTTCCTCAAAGTCCTGTTCCACTCCGTCACCGTTGACGTACAGCATACCCAATTCGACGCAGGCAGCCGATTCTCCCGCATCCGCAGCCCTGACGAACCAATCCTTCGCTTCGGTCGGATCTCTGTCGACACCCGTACCGGTAAGAAACACCATACCGAGATTGTACATTGCTTTGGACGAACCCTTTTCAGCAGCGTTTCTGAATAAATCAATACCTTTATTCTGATCTTTCGGAACGCCGTTACCTCCCATGTAAAGCTCTCCGAGTGCGCATACCGCAGCGGCGTTTCCCGCTTCGGCAGCCTTCGCATAATATTCCGCGGCCTTAGCGGGATCTTTATCCACGCCCTGACCCAACTCATATCTCACTCCGAGCTCGAAATCATCTGAAGATGAGGGTCCGTTCATATGTTCACGGAGAAACAATCAGAGATATTTATCACGGTTGACGGAATATCCTGTTTCGGAGCCGGTTGCATGGGACAGGAAGAAATAAAGTACGACGAATTCGCAGACAGAATGAGGGTTGCCAATGAAAATGCGGAAGTTCTCATAGGCTACGAACCGTCCGTAAGAAACGTAATTCTCTATCTTTCCATGTGTGTCGCGGTCGACTGTTCCGACATATGGGGTTCCGAAGAATCTTTGGATGAATACATCGACGTTCTGAAAAACATCTCACAGGAAGCTAAAAACAGAAAATCGGAATGGAATTGGAAAGATCTTACTTTGGACAATCGTGCAGAGCCCGAAGGAAACGACAGGTTGGAACTCTTCATGGATGCTCAGGGTTTCCTGTATCACATTCTCGACGAATGCAAGAAAGAATACGGCGAACCTACCGATAACAATCTCTTCGCATTCGAGGAAACAAGCAATATGGTTGTGTACATGTTATCCAACGTATGCGTAAGGTGCGACAGAACCGATGAAGCATTGGAATATGCCTGTTCATCGATCAAAAGAACATTCAAGTTCATCTCCGAAGAGTGTACATTGGTCCCGGAAGAGGAACTTGAGAAAAAGGAAGAATCTTCCCGGGAATGAGACAAAATATCCCTGCCGTGTTAATATTTGTCATATTCGACACTAAAAGACAATACGGACAGATATATGTTCGACGATTGACTAACTAATCCTTATATTTTATTATAATATACCAGCACACCATGAAAGGATTCGTCAACCCCGAGTCGATCGCGATTATCGGTGCGTCTAACGACACCACGAAGATCGGCGGCATATTGGTATTGAATTTGATCAATGCAGGCTTTGACAAAAGCAAGATCTATCCTGTCAACCCCAAAGGTGAGGACATTCAGGGCCTCAAATCCTACACAAACGTGAAGGAAATCGGAAAACCCGTAGATCTCGCTGTCATAAGCATCAAGAGCAAGTTCATAATCGCGGAGATGGACAATCTGAGAGATGCAGGCATCAAGAATGTGACAATCCTCACCGCAGGTTTCAAAGAGGAGAGTCCCGAAGGTGCCGAACTCGAGAGACAGCTCGTCGCGAAAGGAAAGGAATACGGAATCAGGATCCTCGGTCCGAACTGCTTCGGTAACATGGACCCCAAGAACAAGATCAACGTAACATTCGCGAAAGCAATGCCCAAGGCAGGAAACCTCTCCATTCTCTCGCAGTCCGGTGCAGTCGGATCCTCGATGCTTGACTGGGCCTATGAGACAGGTGTCGGTATTGCAAAATTCATCACATTCGGTAACAAGTCCGATGTCGATGAGGCAGACCTTTTCGATGCACTCTCTGAAGATGAGGATACAAAAGTTATCGGAATGTACTGCGAAGGTATCTCCAACGGTGCAAAGTTCATCAAGAACGTTTCCGCAATGAAGAACAAGAAACCTATCATCGTCTTCAAGGCAGGTTCCACCGCAGCCGGAGGCGCGGCGGCATCCTCACACACAGGTTCAATCGCAGGTTCGGATGCAGTCAACGATGTTGTGTTCAAGAAACTCAACATCACAAGGGCAATGGATCTCGACGAGCTCTACGATGCATTCGGAATGTTCCACGCATTCAACCACATGGACAAAGACGGCATCGGAATCATCACCAACGCCGGAGGTCTCGGTGTTATGTCCGCAGATGCGGCATACAACGCCAAATACGTCGGAGCGGCAAAACTTTCGGATGCTACAATCAAGAAGATCAGGGAAGATGTACCTACAGTCGCAGGTGTCACCAACCCGATCGATGTCAGAGGAGACGCAAAGGCGGAATACTTCGAGAAGACAATCAAGATTGTGCAGGACGATCCTCTCGTAGGAGGATTGGTCGTTATGGGTTCACCGCTCGACACAGCCGATTTGGAAGCCGTTGCCGAGAACCTTGTAAGAATCAAGAACGAAATCAAAGTACCTCTCGCAGTCTGCTGGGCCGGAGGAACGAAATGTGCAAAAGCCGCCGCAATCACAAGAGCGGGCGGACTTCCCACATACCCCACACCCGACAGAGCGGTTCACGCATTGGATCTCCTCAGGAAATACACCGTGCGCGGACAGATCAAATACACTCCGATGATAGAACCCAAGATCGATGAAGACAGCAGGGAGAAAGCAAAAGAGATTATCGCAGGTGCGGAGACGGAAGGACGCAAGAGCCTCACCGAAGCGGAAGGAAAAGCAATCTTCGCCGCATACGGTCTGCCTACTCCCGGAGAGGCATCCGTTACATCCGAGGATGAAGCTGCAAAAGCATGCAACAAGATCGGATATCCTGTGGTTATGAAGATCATCTCACCCGATATCGCCCACAAGACGGATGTCGGAGGAGTTGTCGTCGGTGTCAAAGACGAGAAGGGTGCAAGGGAAGCCTACAAGAAGATTATGGACTCCTGTAAGAAGAACAAGCCCAACGCAAGACTCGACGGTGTGTCGATTCAGCAGATGGTTTCCGGAAGAGAAGTTATCGTCTCAATCATGAGAGATGCTCAGTTCGGACCTGTTCTCTCATTCGGTCTCGGAGGTATCTTCGTCGAAATCCTGAGAGAAATCTCACAGGCACACGTACCTCTGTCGGAGGAACAGCTCGACGAGATGATTACGACAACCAAAGCATTCAAACTCCTCAACGGAGCACGCGGAACCGCAAAATCCGATATTGCGGCGATGAAGGATGCAATGAGGAGACTTGTGCTCATCGCGGAAGAGAACCCCGAGATCAGGGAGATTGAAATCAACCCGATCATCGTCGGCGAAGAAGGCAAAGGCTGCTGGGCAGTCGATGCTCTCGTAACACTCGAGTGAGTGTACACGGGCCGTGAAGGCCCGTGTATCAAACTCTTTTTACATTGTTCTGAGAAAATTCAACAGTAAGACAGCAAAGTAAACTGTCCGATTTGATTCGTATAAGATATTCCGTCCTTTGTTTCAGGACAGTATAGAAAAACAAAAGATACGGTCCCCGGAGGGACCGTAATGAGTTTCAGAGTTTTGACAGCTTGATGAGTCTTTCCCACTTGCGGTCGATCTCTTCCTGCACCTGCTTGAGGAGATCTGCATTCTCGGGCTTGAGCATGTGTTTGTATCTGCCCTGAGCCTGGAACCACTCCGTGATGGGTTTCTTCTCCTGCTGACCGTCCGCAATCCTCTTGGATTCCGCGGTGAGCCTGTATGTACCGTTCTCGCATTCGTAGAGAGGCCATACACATGTCTCGACGGACAGTTTCGCCATGAGAATCGTGTTCTCGGACGGGAACCTCCATCCTCTGGGACAGGGAGATACCGCGTTGATGAACGCGGGTCCGCCGCACTCGAATCCTTTCTCGCACTTTGCGATGAGATCCCTCCAGTTGTGGGGAGAAACCTGCGCTGCATAGGGAATGTCGTGTGCTGCGACAATCATCGTGAGATCCTTGGGATACTCGGTCTTACCCTGCTGTACCTTTCCTGCGGGGGATGTGGTGGTCGATGCACCGAATCCGGTTGCACCGGACCTCTGAATACCGGTGTTCATGTATGCCTCGTTGTTAAGACAGACGTACATAACCTGCTGACCCCTCTCGAGCATACCCGAAAGTGCCTGGAAACCGATATCGTATGTTCCTCCGTCTCCTCCGAAGGCGACGAATTTCATGTCCTCGGTAATCTTTCCCTTTCTCTTGAGTCCCTGGTATGCAGCCTCGAGACCGGCACCTGTTGCGGCACCGTTTGCGAACGCCGTGTGAACCCACGGGATGTTCCATGCGGAGTACGGGAAGATTGTTGTCGAAACCTCGAAACAGCCTGTCGCACTTGCGGCGAGAACGGGTTTCTCTGTTGCCATAAGGACCTGTCTCGCGATGATGCTCTCAGCACATCCCGCACAGAGCCTGTGACCGGATGTGAGCCTCTCGGGAAGCTTCGTAAGGTCTTTGATCGGTTTGGAACTCATTCTTTCACCCCCAGATAGTTGACTGTCTTTGCCTTTCCTGCCGCTGCGGATTCGAAGACGGACATGAACTCGTTTACGCTGACATCCTTTCCTCCGAGACCGTAGATGAAGTTGTACGCTTTGGGTACTTTCTTGCATTCAAGAAGAACCGATGTTACTTCGGGATACATCGGACCGTATGCACCTACAGAGAGGTGTTTGTCCATGACTATGACACCTTTCTTACCGTCGAGAATCTTCTTGAGATAGTCTGCAGGCCACGGCCTGAAGATACGGGGCATACACGCTCCGACCTTCATTCCCTTCTCTCTGAGTCTGTCGACAGCCTCTTTCATTGTTCCGTATGAGGAACCGAGGATGACTGCGACATATTCTGCGTCATCGCACCTGTACTCTTCGACAACTTTGTATTTCCTTCCGGAAATCTTTGCGAAGTCTGCGAAGACATCTTCGATGACTTTCATCGCTTTGTCCATCGCCTGTACCATCTGATACTTGTGCTCGAAGTAGAACTCGGGACTGTCCATCAGACCGTGCGATGTGGGGTTCTTGTAGTCAAGGAGCGGGCGGAAGGGTTTGTACTCTCCCACGAATTTCTTGACTGTGACATCGTCAAGAGGAGACATCCTCTCGATAGCGTGTGTAAGGATGAAACCGTCGAGGTTTGTCATAATCGGAAGCTGAACATCGGGGTGCTCCGAAATCCTCGGTGCCATGATTGCGTTGTCGTATGCTTCCTGAACGTTCTCTGCGAAGATCTGAATCCATCCCGTGTCCCTTGCGGACATGACATCTCCGTGATCGTTGTGAATGTTGATCGGACCGCTGACAGTCCTGTTTGCAACGGCCATAACGATAGGTACTCTCATTGCGGATGTGATGGGGAGCATTTCCCACATGTAGGCAAGACCCTGTGAGGATGTTGCGGTGAATGTCCTTGCTCCCGCGGATGCGGATGCGGTACAGACTGTGAGTGCGGAGTGTTCCGACTCGACACAAACGAATTCCGTTCCTACGTCGCCGTCTGCAACGTAATCGGAGAACCTCTCGACGATGATTGTCTGAGGTGTGATCGGGTATGCCGCACATACGTCGGGATCGATCTGTTTCCATGCCAATGCGATTGCACTGTCACCGTTGATTGCGATATCCTTTCCCATGTTCAGACCTCCTTCATTACGATGGCATCCTTGGGGCACATCTTTGCGCAGATTCCGCATCCTTTGCAGTGTGTGAGCTTGATACCTGTCATCTTGTTGTTCTCTACGAGAATGCAGCTGTCGGGACAGTAAATCCAGCATGTCATGCAGTCGATACACTTGTCCATGTCGACCACAGGAGTCAGTGATCTCCAGTCACCTGTCTCGAACTTTGCCGCTCCGCCCCCGTTGACACGGGAACCGATAATCATATCGTTGTGATCCATCAGATTACCTCCCTGAATGCCCTGTTGAGTGCAGCGAGGTTCGCTTTGATTGCCTTCTCGCTGAGTTTTCCCGTAAATTTCTGCACAATCTGATATTCCAGGGCTTCGTATGTCACGACAGGCCTGTATTTGATCAGTGCACCGAGCATTGCGGTGTTCGCCACGGGCCTTCCGATTTCCTCCATGGAAATCTTGGTTGCGTTTACCGTGTGGCATTCCGCATCGGTACCGAGTGCTTTCTTCAGCTCCTCGGGTGTTCCGTGGTAGTTAGCCAATATGATTCCTCCTTTCTTGAGGCCCTTGGCTACATCGACCTTCCCGATGAGTGTCCCATCCAATACTACGACAACGTCAGGCTCGTAGATCTGCGTGTGGATCCTAATCGGCTGTTCTGAAATCCTGGTGAACGCCCTGATGGGTGCACCCATCCTCTCAGGACCGAATTCGGGGAAGGCTTTGACATACTTGTCCTCACCGACAACGGTCTCTGCAAGGATCTCACTGGCGGTGACAACTCCCTGTCCGCCTCTTCCGTGCCAACAAATTTCCATGTCCATATTGAACCAACGAAATATGGTAACCCTATCAATCGATATAAAGGAAATGGTCATTATTATTCAGATAGGAATTTCAACGAAAAATAATAATTATTGATTATTTTTCGTATATTCGTAGGGTTTACCGTTGTAATTCGTTGATATTTTACGAATTATGAAACATATTGATATATTCCCGAAAACTGCGAATTACATATGCCAGATGTCAAGTACCGTGCGTAGGTTTATCATTCAGAAGTATTCACATAAGAATAGTTTCGGAATATCGGATTTATTCGGCATCCTCCGCGAACATTTCCTGCTTCTCGCTCTTCTTCATGAACCAAATACTTACTGCGGTTCCTACAATGAATGCAATGAACGCTCCCACTGCGTGTACAGCTTCTTTGATGTCAAGTCCCGAGGAAATACCGAGAGTTATAACGGAACCTACAGTCAATCCCAGGATGAGGAACGAAGTGCTGCGGTGGTGGTGCTCCAATGCGTAGTGAACAATCTTCGAGAATCCGAGCAGTCCAACGATACCTCCGAGTCCCAGAGGAATAAGCATAGGGATATCGAAATCACCTACGGTGTTGGTGAACACCGTAAACAGTCCGAACACAATGAGCAATGTAGAGTGGCTGATTCCGGGAACGAGTGCGGAAACGGCGACAATCAATCCGATGAGAAACATTGTAAGCATACCGCCGAAGTCCCTGCTTACGGTCACTTCGGATCCGATGCCGGAGAATTCGACTACAAGCATCGAACCCATTATTGCGAATCCGATGAGAAGTGCCAGAATGTTGTATGCTGTGGGTTTTGCCTTACCTTCTTTTTCGGTCAGACGATACACTGCGGGAATCTGTCCCACAATCAATCCGACAAACAGGAATAACGATTCGGCGGGATAGGCATCCATCGCAATAGACAGAACCTTTGCGGAAAATACAGTACCGATTACGGCACCCACCGCAAGGAAGAACAGGAATCCGAAATCCTTTTTCAGATATACGCGGAGTTTCGCTACATCGCGGATTAACCTTTCATAAATACCGAAACAGACGCACAGTACGGCACCGCTGATGCCCGGAAGCATACCGGCGATACCGACAATTGCTCCGACGATTAGCTCTTTGATCGCTGAGGAGCGGGATTCCATAAACGACCATCGGCGATTCGGTATTAATGGATAACGGAACCATTCAGACAGTCTGTATACCGTATACCGGAGCGTATACCCCATTACCTGATTGGGTAATGCTCGTTTTTAATATTCCGTCTATCTTTGTAAATTCATGGCATTACAGGGCGGAAAAATTGCAGCCATCCTTGCGGTCGCAATTATCATTATTGCGGCTGTCGCAGCGGTGGCGGTTACCAACGGCAACAACAACAGCGACGGAGAAAAAACCGTTACCGATATGCGCGGAAGGACGGTTTCTCTGCCTAACAGTGTAGATAAAGTGGTATGTCTCGCCGCAGGATCGTTAAGACTCGTGGAATACATGGGAGCGGTCGATAAGGTTGTAGGAATCGACAGCAAAGACAGCGAAGAAACGGCAAATTACTACAAAGCGACGTATCACATTGCATTCAACACCAGAGGCATTACGAACGTCGGCAGTGCGGACAGTTTCAAAAAGATAATGGCTACAGGTGCGGATGTTATCATTACTTCCAATACAAACGTCAGCGAATTGGACAGTCTTCAGAGTAATACAGGTATCGCCGTTGTCGGAATCAACGCCGAAGGTAACGTCACGGTAGGCGGAAATACATTCAACGAAAATATCAGGCTCCTCGGTAAGGTACTCGGAAAAGAAACCCGTGCGGAAGAGCTCATAAACGGTGTTTCTTCGATAGTCAAAGAACTCACCGAAATGAAAGAGAAATCCACCAAGACAAAGGATACAAAATGCTACGTCGGCGGTATGTTCTACTACATGAAGGGAGACCTTTACAGAACAAGCGGTAACTTCGAACCGTTCACTCTCACAGGCGTGAAAAACGTTATGGAAGTCAGAGACGGAAATCCGTATGATACCGAGGCCAAAGAGATAATTAATGCAAAACCCGACTACATTTTCGTTGACAGCATAAAAATCTCGGATTCCAAAACTCAGTATGAATCGGATCTTAAAGCTTATGCGGAAGTTCCTGCCGTAAACGACGGAAACATCTATTCACTTTACATAGAGAAATACTACGGTACGAACTGGGAGTCGGAACTGATGAATGCATATTATATCGGTAACATCATCGACCCGACTGCATTCAACTGCGATGCGGAAGCCAAGGCGAATCAGATTCTCAGTCTGTTTTACCCCGGCAGCGGCATCACCGTAGACGATCTCGTAGAGAAACAGGGCTCCGGAGCAGGCAAACTCGTTTGGTGAAACAGATGGACTACAGGATTTACGATCAGGATGATGAGACAACAGAGTCTGAATCGTCATACAGGAACGATACCTGCAGAAAGAGAAAGTGGATGATTATCATCTTTTTCTCCCTGATTGTAATCACCCTGCTTTCCCTCTACATCGGAAATCCCGATTATTCTGTTGCGGATATCACGAAAGCGATATTCACAATGGACAGATCATCGGTGATCGGCAAATTCATCTGGAACATCGATCTTCCCATCGCCGTGGCGGCGATGGTCGCAGGTGCCGCATTATCGCTTGCGGGAGCTGCAATGCAGTGTATCCTGAGGAATCCTTTGGCTTCGCCGTACACATTGGGAATATCCAATGCAGCCGCATTCGGTGCGGCTGCATCGATTCTCTTCCTTACGGGTTCGATTACATTCGGAACCGTAAGTAACTACATCACACCGATTTCCGCATTCGTAATGGCGATAGTTGCCACGGGATTGATTCTGTTCCTTACAAAAGTAACAAAAACATCCTCCGAAACAATGATTCTTGCGGGTATTGCGGTAAGTGCGATATTCTCCGCCGGAATGACTCTGATGCAGTATATGGCGGATTCCGTTCAACTGAGCCAGATAGTCTCATGGACCTTCGGTTCCGTGTCGTATACAACATGGAATTGGAACATCATCCTGATTGCCGTCACAGCGGTTGCATCAATCTATTTCTACTCAGTGAGATGGGACATGAACGCCATGAACGCAGGCGACGAAGTCGCAAAGGGATTGGGTGTCAACACAGACAGATTCCTTGTGATAGGATTGACCGTTGCAGCGGTGATAACAGCATTCGTTGTATCACAGTTCGGAGTAATCTCTTTTGTAGGACTTCTCGGACCGCACATCGCACGTACGATGGTCGGAGAGGATCACAAGGCACTGATTCCTATGTCCATCCTTACAGGCGCATTACTGCTCCTGATAGCGAACGTCATCGCACGTAACATCATCCTGCCTGCCGTGTTGCCTGTGGGATTGCTCACATCGCTTATAGGCGGTCCCGCTTTCATATTCATGCTCATAAGGAGGTACAGAACGTCATGAGGCTCAGAATTTCGGATGTCGGCTTTGATTACGACGGAGGCCGTGACATACTCTCGGGAGTCTCCTTCGAAGCGGATAAAGGAGATATCGTTTCCATTCTCGGACCGAACGGTGCCGGAAAGACGACCCTCCTGAAATGTATCAATAACATCCATACTCCGAAAAAAGGTACCATTACAGTCGACGGCGAGGACATTTCCAAACTCTCGAGAAACGAAATAGCCAGAGCAATAGGATACGTACCTCAGAGATCGCACGTTTCCGGCAATACTGTTTTCGAATCCATCCTCGTCGGACGTAAGCCTCACATCACATGGGATGTCACCGACAGGGATCTGAAACTCGTCGGACGTATCATCGACATTATGGAACTCACCCCCATTGCGGACAAGCCCGTAAACGAAATCTCGGGAGGAGAGTATCAGATGGTTCAGATTGCACGTGCCGTCGCACAGCAGCCTAAGATAATGCTTCTCGACGAACCCACAAGCAATCTCGACATCAAAAACCAATACGAGGTTATGCACAGGCTGTTCCACATCATCAAAGAGAACGGAATCTGTGCCGTGATGACAAACCACGATCTCAATCTGGCACTTAGGTTCAGCAACCGTTTCATTCTTATGAAAGACGGGAAAATATTCGCTGCCGGAGGCGACGAAATAATCACTCCCGAGAACATTCACGAAGTGTACGGCATAGATGTCACTGTGGGTGAAGTAAACTCTTACAAGGTCGTTGTACCCAACGAACTGCAGCATCTGCTTTCGCCTAAGGTGAAAGAATTCCTCAGTAAAAGGAAGAGAAATCCCAAACAGATGGACTTCTTTAATGAAAAAGCGGAAACCTGGGATGAAACCTCAATCCACGACATGAGTAAAGTGGATTACATCACAAATCTCCTCAACATCGAAGAAAACAGCAGAATCCTCGACGTAGGCACGGGTACCGGGGTTATGATTCCCGGATATCTGTCGAGAATCGTAGACGGTCATGTGAATGCCATCGATTATTCGGAGAATATGATTGCCGTCGCACGTTCCAAATATCCCGAATCCGAGAAATTATCCTACACAGTGGGAGACATTTACAAACTCAAAGAAAGGGACGTTTACGACCGTGTTGTATGCTACTCCTGTTTCCCCCATTTCCCCGATCCCATGGAAGCGATTCACATACTCTCACACGCTCTCAAAAAGGGCGGAACTCTGACTGTGGCACATTCGTCATCCAAGGATCATATCAACAAGGTACACAGCACCGGAGGAGAGGAAATATGCAACGACTATCTCCCTGAATTGGAGGTCATGAGTGAGATGTTCTCCGCACACAATCTCGATATCGTGTTCACCCGCGACGATGAAGATTATTACATCGTGATAGGAAAGAAACGCTGATTATCCCTGCAGAAGGTTGACTATTCTCTTCTGTATGTCGGTAAGCTGTACGTCTTCCGTTCCTTTCTTCCACGGGTCTTTCACGCGTTTGATATCGTTCAGTGCGGCAAGTGCATCGTCTACGGTAATTCCCGTACCTTCGATTCTGCTCCATATTGCGGATCTTACGATTAAAACCAAAAACTGTATGAAATAACGGTATTCCAGGTTTTTCTGCATATAGAGTTTGAAAGCTATGAGATCCGCATCGTTGGAAAGATTGTCGAACATTCTTTCCGCATCATCTCTGATTTTCATACTGCGGAGAGCTTCCTCGGCATCTTTCTCTCTGTTAGATACGATAATATCGAATCCTGCGTTCGATGTTTTCTTCATTATGGCTTCGCTGTTGAATTCGATCGAACCTTTGGAAATCAGGAAGAATTCTCTGTAGAATCCCATATGTTCCTTCAGAAGGTGTCCGTTTTCGAGTTCCGATTTGTATCTTTCGATTTGGGAAAGAAAGATTGCGCCGCTCATCTCGGCAACGGCGGGATCGAAGAAAATGTGAACGTATTCTCTTTTACCGTTCACGGTACGGGTTACGGTTCTGTGAGATGCAGCAACCCTGTACTCGGCACTGTCACCTATCAGTTCCTTTCCGTATTCGGATACGATACGTCCGTACATCTCGGCATCCGTTCTTATACGGACGGTATAATCCGTCCCAAGAGACCTGATTTTTTCCATATCTCCGTCGTCTCCGTAGGTCACACCGAATACGCACGATACATCCTCATCCTGAACCCATTCGTTTACTTCCATATCCGAAAGATATTCGTCGGAAACGGAGAAGGGAACATGGTGACGTTTGTAATAAATGGGAAAATTGGAAGAAAGACTGTAGATAACTTCGGATTCGCTCATCTGCGGTCCGGAGAACATACCCGCATCGACATTTCCGGAGAGATTCCTTGTGTCGTATGTGTCGTATGAAGAGAGAATCATTCTGATATGACCTCCGCCCGAGTTGATTTTACCCCAGACCCTGAAGAACGAATCTATGTTTTCCTTCCTCATGGAACGGAAAAGCATCGACATTACCTTCGACGACGGAAGATTATCCTGCTTAACTGTTGAAAGAACATTTCCTCCGAAGAGACATATCAATGTTGCCTTGGAGATGAAAGACCAGGATTCGGGGAATGCAGCGATGAGAGATTCCCTCAGTCCGATCTCTTTCGATATGATTTCTATGACATCAGTGCCGCTGCCGTCGATAAGCCCTACGGGAGGTTTTTCCCTTTTTTCACGGTTGGGCATTATCTCTCCGGTGTACGGATCGAGATGGCCCACACACTTTCTTTTGTAGACTTCCTTTCCTTTCGAACTGTCGTAAACCTTCTCGTTTACGTATGCGTAGATTTTTCCGCTCTTCTTGTTCTTCAGAAGGACTACGGATGTCATAATTGTATAATTCATTATTATACAAAAATATTTTTGTTTATACATAGTGAAAACGTCGGAAAATCCTTCTTAGGAAACATTAAAAATGCCCCCGATCGACCGTATTTCGAAGGTATACAATTCTATTCTATAATATAAAGAATAGAAAAGTAATGTGAAAGCTGCATTCTCAATTTTGTATACCACAAAAAATCCGAGATTGATAATAGGAAAATTTTAAATACTTATTTAATGGAACCCCTCTTCCGAAAGTTACGGTGGTTTAAATTCATTCCACTGAAATGACAATCACGTCATGTGAGAAAAGGACCGCAAGGAACTGATCTCACGGAGGAAATGATAGCATGATGTTCGACACATCGAAATTGGACTATGGTTTCATCCTCAGACGCTACGACGCAGAGGCTGAGAATGAAAACACACCTGAAGCGATCGCCGCAAAGATGCTTCCCTCGGACCCCGTCCTCAAGGAAGTAGCTAGCACGGTCCTGTACATGAAATTCAAAGAGATCGGACCTGTCGTCACCAACGCGCTGAAGACAGTTGCGCCTCTTGACGTGATTAACAAAGGTCTCGTCGCAGGAATGGAGATTGTCAGTGTTCTTTACGCACAGCACATCTACTACCTCCCCGAGATTATGATGGCCGCAAAGGTCATGGAAGTCGGTATCGCAATTGCCGAGAAGCAGATCCCCGGCGGAAGGACAACAAAAGGAAAAGTTGTCATGCACGCAGCAGAGGGAGACCCGCACGACATCGGTAAGAACATTGCAGCCGTTATGATGAGGTCATCCGGATTCACGGTAATCGATATGGGTAAGGATGTTGCAGTCACGGATCTCGTCGACAAAGTCGTCGAAGAGAAGCCTTTCCTCGTAACAGGAACGGCACTCATGACCACAACAATGTCCGCATTCCCCAGGGCAGCCAAATTGCTCCAGGAGAAAGGCATCAACATCCCGTTCATGGCAGCCGGAGGAGCAGTCAACAGAGACTTCGCAGAGTCTTTCGACCTCGGAATCTACTCGGAGAAAGCACCTCAGACACCCCCGATCGCAGACAAGATCCTCGAAGGATACGACTGGAAGAAGATCAGGGAACACTGGGACGAAATCGTTGGAGGCGAATGAACATGGCTACAAAATTCACTAAGATGGCATACGACAAAGCAGACGACATGCTTTTCGGACATGCAAAGAAACCCGTTTCATACGGTCTCGGAATCAAAGTCGGAGCAGGCAGAGTTATCCCCGAGATCAACTACGCACCCAGGCCGGGTACGGAGAAATCTGTCGAGAGAATCACCAAAGAGTACGTCGACTACATCTCGAAAGATGCAATCACAAGAGCGGTCACACTCGGATTCCCCGACCTTCAGCTCGAGACAGAATGGGTCTCCCAGATGGGAACCGTTCCCGGAATGGCAGCATCCGTTGTCTCCGGACAGAAAGCAATCACAGAGAAATTCCACAATGAGTACGGAATCAACCTCGCTGTAAGGCACACAATCCCCGATCAGCGTGAGGCGGAACACGGACTCAGGCCCGGAATGGACAAGAAGTTCGGATACCCCGAGAAGTTCTACGAGTGCTGTGAGACAGCATGTGAGAACGGTGCGGATGTCCTGTCTGTCGAGTCTGTCGGCGGTAAAGAGTTCGCAGATTACGCAGTTACACACGGTGACATCACAGCATTCCTCTTCGGTGTCGGTTACCTCGGTTCAATCGACATGGAGAACATTTGGACTGAGATGGTCAAGATCGCAAAGAAGAACAAAGTAATCGCCGGCGGTGACACCAACTGTTCCGGAGCAAACGTCTCGATGTTCATGGCAGGAGGTCTCCTCGACAACGATGTTCAGAGGACATTCTCCGCAGTGACAAGGGCAATCTCCGCTGCAAGGACAATGGTCGCTATCGAGGCAGGCGCAACCGGACCCGACAAGGACTGCGGTTACGAAGGCCCCATAATCAAGTCGATTACCGGTACCCCCTGTGCACAGGAAGGTAAGAACTGTCAGTGCGCACACGCAGATCTTCAGGGTAACCTGATGGCACAGTGCTGCGATCTCTGGTCCAACGAATCCGTTGAGTACCACCCCGAATTCGGTGGTTCGTCGGTTCAGTGCTGGCTCGGACCTCTCGGATACGAGTGCGCACTCATGAACACCGCAATCGCAACCGGACAGGGCAAAGTCCTCAGGGATCTCTACATGACCACCGACAGGACAAGAGGACCCGAGGGATATGTCCTTGCGTACGACAACGCATGGCAGATCGGTAAGGCAATCGCCGAGAACGGTGACAACTACTACCTCCGTGCAAAAGCAGCAGGTATCACAGCGGCAAAGATCGTCCGCGGCGGATACGACAAGAAAGAGCTCATCCTCACCAAGAAGCAGCTCGATGTCCTCGACAAGATCATTGTCGAACTCGAAGCACTGCCTGACGACGAGGACAAGTTCTACGACTACTGCGTGAAGAAGTACCAGAACGATGTTCCCACCTTCAACCCGAAGTCCTACGGCTTCTGAGTCGGTGTAAGAAAGACATCAAAGGGGTCGGTCGTAAGACCGGCCCCGGAAACATCTTTCGGCATGTCCATAGTAATCCTTACTATTCCTCTGATTCTGCAATTTGTGCCGAATGATGTACCTCCGTGCGGTGATTCCGCCGTTAAGACGGCGGAATCACCGATACAAATATTCTCTGAAAAGATTCGCTCGGAACGGCTTACATTCCGAAAAAAATGAAAATTAAATCCGGAGTAACAAAAGATTACTCCGTTTCGGGTTTGAAAAAATCATTCGATCTTTATGCTGACATCTCTCTTGATTCCCATGTCGCTCGCTACCTCGATAGCTTTGATCATAGCGCAGGGAACGGGACATGCTGCATGCGGTAAAACTTCGGATGCCCATTTGTAGATGTCTGTTTCGAATATCGGTGCCTCGAGTTCGGTGTACGGATTGACGGGTTTTACTCTCCAAGACATCTTGAGGATGTTGTGACAGTCGCTCTCGATATCAAGTTTCACAGTAGCATCGTCCTGCTGAACCGCATGAATCACGGTCACCATCTTGCATACGCCTGCGTCGCAGGTCACTGTGCATTCATTAGCCATAATGTGTCAGATGCTTACGTAATAAAATAGATTGCTCAGGATTCCCTCAGTTTATCGGGGTCGATTCCGAAAGCCTTCATTATTCTCATCTGGGTATTGTTGATGTTTGTGAAGAACGGAGTATCGAAACCGGGGATGGTAATCTTCTTGATCGCTTCCATCTGACGGATGAGTCCGTTGAACGACATTCCTTCCAACAGTGAATTGTTCTTCAGCCTGTTCATTATGTCCGTAAACAGAATCAGCGATGCAAACTGAACGAATACTCTTCCTTCGTAGTTGGTTTCACCGTATAATTTAAGCTTGATACGGTCGGCTTCATTCCTGAGATTTTCGAAATTTCTCTGAACACGGTCTCTGTGAATATAGTATCTGAAAGCATTCTCGGGATTCTTGACAGTGTTGCTTATCATAACTATGAATCCCGCAACCGTGTTGTACGTCATGATTGCCTCTCCGTCTTCCTCGACGAACCTTCCGCTTGAGGATTCTCTCACGGTGAAGTATTTGTCGTAGAATTCCGAGTGTTCCGGAACATAGACTCCGGTTTTGAGTTCTTTATGACATTCTTCGATAAGTCCCAGGAATAATGAGAATTCACGTTCCGCATCGGATGCACTGAAAATAATGTGAATGAAACACCTCTTTCCGTTGATGTGGTTCATAAACGACATCACGAAGAACGGTTCGTTGTCCACCATCATGTAATTCTTCAGATCCATGATTTTATCTTTCACGCGGTCGATGGCATCTCTTGCGAATTTTGCCTCGGGAGATACTCTCATAATAAAACGGTGATTGACCGAAAGAAGATCCGTGAGATTGTCTTCGGAGAAATAATCGGTATCGAGAACTTCCAGTGTCTTATTGACATCCAACCAGGTCTTTTCATTCTCTCTTCTTCTTATATCGGTAATATTCAGAGGCATACGGCTGTACATTCCGTATGTGATAGGCATATTCGACTTCACGTTGTACGTAATCGTAAGATAAGTCGTAGGATTCACGGTAATAACCGGAAGATCATTGAAACGGATCATTTCCGTTCTGTTATCGTATGACGATAGTGACGATGTGTGAATTGTGTAGAAGTCATCGTCGAATCTGTCTCTCCATTCCCTGAAGAAGATGAAAAGATTGTTTTCGGAAATATCGCCCAATATTTCCGCGAGAGCTTCGTCGGTAATGGGTTTGTTGTACGGTGTGTCGCAGTCAATTGACCAGTATTTTATCCTGGACATTTCGGTACGTTCGGATACAATGTAAAACACGCAGGAAAGAAGCATCTTCCAACTGTCCGGGAATGCTTCCTTCATCGCATGCGTAAGACCGATTTTCTCTGCAAGATTTTCAAAGAAGAACATGTGTCCGATTGACCTTACGGTTGCGAACTCTTTCTTCTTGTTACCCCTGTTGGGTATAATGTCCCCTGTCACGGGATCGACGTGTCCCAGACACTTTCTTTTGCATTCGCACTTCTTCAGTTCGGAGTTCCAGACCGATTCGTTGAGATATGCATAGACCTTCCCTGTGGACCTGTTCTTCAGGTATACGATGGAGGACATATCCGAACATATTCTGCGACGGATAAATAATTGACTGTACTTTATACATATAATCGAGTGTCAATTTGTCCCGATTTGAGTTCCTTATTTAAATACGGATTGGAAAAACCGTTGAAAATACGGATAATATACATTCGAAAATATCCGAAAAACGGAGCTCTTGTATAATCATTATAAATATGCCCCGTCCAATTTCGATTTATATATTCAAAAACATACCCAGATAACATAGCCAGACGAGGGCAATATCATGACTTACGGACTTTCACTTGACATAGGTACGAGCGGTACGAGGGCACACGCCGTCAATCTCTCGGACGGGAAGATCATCTCTACGGCGATGACCAGCTGCCACCCGTTACCGGGTGCGAATATTATGGATCACCTTACGTTCTGCATCAACGTAGGAAGCGACATCGCACACGAGATTCTGATGGATACGGTCAACAAGGTAATCAGGAATCTCCACATCGATCTGAAACAGGTCGAAAGAGTCGCAATATGCGGAAATCCTATTCAACTGTCACTGTTCCAGAACATCCCCGTCGACGATCTTGCCTTTGCCGGAGAGAATGCCCAGAGAGTCAACAACATCAAGCAGCAGAAGAGAGACGCAGGTGTCTTCAATGCCGCTGCGGTGGGAATGGATGTTCCCGATTCCGCAGAACTTTTGGTTCCTCCCGCAATAAGACACGAAATCGGTGCGGATGCACTCGCCATGATGTACAAGAGCGGTTTCCTTGAGCAGAAAGAGAACTGTCTCGTAACCGATTACGGTACAAATGCGGAAATGGCTCTCAAAGTAGGTGATGAAATATACACAGGTTCCGCAGCCGCGGGACCCGCAATGGAAGGTCAGTCTATCAAATGCGGTATGCTCGCTTCACCCGGCGCAATCTCCGATTTGGAGTATGAGTTCAGATGGAGATGCAAAGTCCTCGATGAAAACATGAACATCGGTATCGGAGATCAGTTTGACTTCGGGCTTGAAATGTGTACCGAAGAAGGCCCAATGCACGGAATGGCAAAAGGAATCACCGGAACCGGTGTAATCGCAGCCGTAGCGGCGGTAATGGACTCCCACCTCTGGAGAAAAGGTTCTCTTACGACATCCGATAAGAAATTACACCTTCAGGACGGAATCTACATTGATTCCAAGGATATCCTCGAAGCCTGTAAAGCAATAGGCGCAATGAGGGCAGGTCATTTCGCATTACTCGAACACGCAGGAATCAAGTTCAGCGACCTTGACATTATGTACATGGCGGGAGCGTCGGGAACATACGTAGATGCGGTAAAAGCAAGAGAAGTCGGACTTCTGCCCCCCTCATGTAAGAGAGTGTACCAGATAGGCAACACATCACTTTCGATGGCAACTGACATCCTCATGAATCCCGAATTACTTGATAAATTACAGGACATCGCCAACCAGATCAGGGCGAATCATATTATGTTCGCCACAGACAAGATTTTCGAAGAAATCTACATTCAGGAACTCGCACTTTGGGAAGAAGGAATGTCTTATGAAATGTACAACGAGAATCTCGCCCATTCGGGAATACAGCCTCTTCCTCCCGTTAAGGGAACACCCGATGTTTACAGAATCGTAGAACGTGATATTCCCGATTACGGTGAATACGGACTTACTATCCTCGACGACATCGGTACAACTCTCAAAGGCAAGTTTGACGGATGTATCAAGTGCGGACTCTGTGTGAAAGAATGTCCCGAAAACGCATTGAGCATGGACGATGACGGAACGTTTAAGGTACAGACCAAGAAGTGCTTAGGTACCGCCTGTTACAGGTGCCAGATGAAGTGTCCTCAGAAAGTGTACAAGTACGACAAACTCACACTCTGAGTAAATCAGAGGTAGAGGGATTCGGAGAATGCTTCTTCGAGTCCCTCTCCCGTTTTACCGGAAACCATGTAAATCGGCACACCGGGACAGATGGATCTGAGCCATGAGGATGTTTCGAATACTTTCTCAAAATCGGCGACATCTATTTTGTTAATCCACAGAACATCCGACTTCTGCAGCTGCATTCTCAGGAAATCTTCTTTCTTTTCCTTGAGTTTCTCGAAACGCATCGCATCGCAGATTCCTATTGTGTTGACTGCATCTTCCGATACAGTACCGCGGATCAATTCCCTGACTTTATGAGGAAGTGCCAGTCCCGTAGGTTCGATGATAAGAATATCGGGATTGAATTCTTTCTCTATGCCCTTCATCGTTGCCTGTAACGTTCCTGAAAGAGTACAGCAGATACAGCCTTCCTGAAGCTGTATGGAATTCAGGCCGTTGCTGTTTATAGTAGCACCGTCGACACCGATTTCTCCTGCCTCATTGACAAGAATCGTAACCTTCTTTCCCGCATCCGTGTACTTTTTCGCCATGCGGATGAGAAGCGTAGTCTTCCCGCTTCCGAGGAATCCGCCGACAACGTGAATCATCATAATTCGGAAATCACGGGACTTGGTTATAACCGTATCCGAGCGATGTTTCAGCATATGCGTTATACATCTTCCGAGTTTTGCGCGCACGTGTGCAAATAGATTAAATCTAAGTAAGGTTCATCACGTGCCCATGGGATTGATTAAAGCTCTCGCGGGCTCGGTCGGCGGTACTCTCGCAGATCAGTGGAAGGAATTCTTCTACTGCGAATCTCTGCCGAAGGACGTACTTGTCACCAAAGGACAGAAACAGGTGACGAAACGTTCGACCAACGTTCACGGTAATGACAACATCATCAGCAACGGTTCCGGTATTGCCGTTGCCGACGGTCAGTGTATGATGATCGTCGAACAGGGAAAAGTCGTCGAAATCTGTTCCGAACCCGGACAGTACACTTATGATACATCCACGGAACCGAGCGTATTCACAGGCGGTCTCGCCAAAGGTGTCAGGGATATGTTCCGCACCATGGGCAAGCGTTTCACATACGGCGGTGCCACAGGTAAAGACCAGCGTGTGTACTACTTCAACATCAAGGAACTTGTCGACAACAAATTCGGAACATCGCAGCCGATACCCTTCCGTGTATTGGACAAGAACATCGGACTCGATGTCGATGTTTCCGTGAGATGCTTCGGTGTATTCTCATACAAAATCTGCAACCCTATGCTCTTCTACGCAAACGTCTGCGGAAAT
>CAZDCU010000010.1:28058-45330 GCA_964504055.1 uncultured Methanomassiliicoccales archaeon | reverse complement strand
CAAATCCCGCAATCAAAGCCACCGTGCAGATCTTGTATCCTCCTATACCCGAACAGATGAATCCTATGAATGTGAACAATGTGACTGCAATCATCAGGTACATCCTGTTTCTGATAACCGGACGGTCTGTTTCGGGAACGTTTCCGTTACTTTCGAATTTCTTATTCAGACTCTTCCTGAAAATAAGAACAAGAATAACATATGTCAGCAGAAGACAGACGACGGCAATCGGTATCGAATGCAGTGAAAATGTAACGAAATCCATTCCGGATACCGAAAGAACATATGCATTCTGCGGATTTCCGACGGCAGTTGCAATACTTCCGATGTTTGCGGACATCATCAGTCCGATAAGAAAAGGTATGGGATTCGCATCCGTCTTCTGACAGCATCTTATGACAATGGGAGTGAGCATCAGAACTGCGGCATCGTTCAGTGCCACCGCAGAAAGAACTGCCGAAATCAGCATGATTACGGCCAACATCCTCCTTCTCGAGGACGATTCTTTTACCATCAAATCCGATAGAAAAGTAAAGAATCCCGTGTACTCCAAACCGGCTACAAGCAACATCATTCCGAACAGGAGTAAAATCACATCTGTATTCACGGAACTGACGGCATCGTCTATCGACAGTGCACCGATCAGAATCATCAGAACGGCACCGGTCAATGCAACGTAAGACCTCTTGATCTCAAACCAGGGAGTCTTATTGACAGCTATGAACGCATACGTGAGAATGAAAATCACTGCTGCAATACTGCCTGTCAGTTCCATTGTTTCGCTGAATCTGACAGGATAATGTTAATACTTGTGTGACCTTCATGAAACTATGTCAATCGTCAAGAATATCCCGGTACAGGAGATGTTCAAAATTGCGGACCAGGTTCAGATCCTTCCCGGACAGGTTGTCAGCAAGACTGTCATCCAAAACAATTCAGTCAGCATCACAATTTTCGCTTTCGATAAGGGCGAAGAAATAAGCGCACATGCAGCAAAAGGCGATGCGTTCGTTACCGTCATCGACGGAAAAGGAAAATTCTTTATCGACGGCGTACCGCACATCCTGAACAAGGGTGAGAGCATCGTTATGCCCGCAAACATTCCCCACTCGGTATTCGGTGAGGAACAGTTCAAGATGATGCTTATCGTCCTGTTCCCCGAAGGCTATGTAAGGCCGGAAAAGAAGCCTGTAATGCCTCAGTGAAAAACCATTGTTATTAATTAAGCTGGTAAACGTACCAGCTTAATTAATAACAACTTATTCTTTTCTTCTCATCACATTCTGAAATTAACCCGCATCCTCCAGAACAGTATCTGCATAAGACACGGGATTCAGAATAAATACTCGTCTGCAACAAAAGAAAAGTATGTCTTCGATGACTGTGCGCTCCGGAGCAATCGCAGCTGTTACCCGACAATTTCACCGAAGATTGCAATGCATTACGAACGCGATTCCTACAGATCAACGGATTTCGGATCTGAGAATTACGTTTGATAAAGATGTCGGGGCTTCCGTCGGCAGTGCGGATTTTATCGGATCGGATGAAGGAATATGTCTGATTCCCGATAAATATACGATAATGGAGATAAAGACGGGAACTGCGATTCCTCTTTGGCTTACGCATACTCTCTCAGAGGCTTCCGCATATCCCGGACATTTCTCCAAATACGGTACGGCGTACAGGAAATTGATTCTGGCGAATCCGTGATGTAAAAACGATTTCAGATGCGGCAGATGCCGTCGGAAACAGCGGCGTCTGCCTGCATGTTTTTATTTAATTAAATTAATTAATCAAGTTAAGTTATCAGCTTAATTAATTACATCATATGATTAGGACAATTATCCAATCAGGCAATTATGCTGCAGATCATCCAAATGAAATACAGCGGAACGGTGAAAACATCCCCGTTTACGCTGTAATCCTTTCCCGAAAGAACAATCGCTTTTTCCGGAGAATATCTGTCAATGTATTCCTTCAGGCTTGCCGCACGGTATCTGTCCTTGCTTTTGACTTCAATCGGAATTATTCCCGAATCCGAAGTAATCAGGAAATCAACCTCCGCAAGATTGCCGGAACCCCAATAACCCTGTCCTGAGTGTCCGTATGCGGTAAGTTCGCACATAACGTAGTTTTTGATCAAACCTCCGCGGAACAGAGGGTCGAGTTTTTCCTCGATAATCTGAGTGGCGGAAACTCCGGCCATATGCCTCAGTATTCCGACATCCATCATGTAAATCTTGAAAATGTTGTCTGAATCAAATGACGAAAGAGGAATTCCGATTCTCTCGATCTTCGGCAATCTGTAAACCATCCCCGCATCGATCAGCCATTGAAGAGAATCTTCAAGATCTTTCGATCTCGCACCTTTGACTGCATGACCGAAGAAGAATCTCCTGTTCTCTGTAGCCAATTGAGACGGAATCGAATCCCAGATTCTGTTCACTTTCTTGATATCCTTATCGGGAACATGCTTCAGGAAGTCCAATTTGTAAGATTCCGATATCTCAGACAAAATTCTGTCGACTTCAGCCATATTCCTCGTTTCAATCCACTCGGATACTGCTTCGGGCATACCTCCGACTGCGAGATATTCTGCGCTGAGAGGTTTCAGTTTCTCTTTTGTAATTTCATCGGGTTCATCGATCTCAATGATGTGGTTGTAGAGTCTTTCGTTGGATGCTCTGACGAATTCTCTGAAACTCATCGGATAAAGATCAAGGAAAGATACTTTTCCGACGGGAAATGAACCTTTACCTTGCAGCCCCAACAATAAACCTGCACAGATGATGTGATATTCCGGTGCAGACTCTCTGAATGATTTTAGAGAAGTCAGCGCACGCTCACATTCTTGGATTTCATCGAATATCATGAGTGTGTCCGGAGTGATATCAATGTCGAGATGGATCGATATAGAATCAATCAGTCTTTTTGGCTCCAAATCTCCGTCAAACAACCTGCAGAGAGCTTCATTACCCTCAAATTTGAGATATGCAACGCTTTTGTACTGTTCTTCTCCGAATTTTCTCATGAGGTATGTTTTGCCGCATTGCCTCACTCCGCGGATAATGAGAGGTTTCCGATCTTTGGAGTTTTTCCACTTCAAAAGTTCGGCATACAAATCGCGTTCCATAGGGGTGTGATGATTTGATAGGTAAAATAGTTTATTGTCTGCAAAATGTACAGGTAATTTTGCAGTAATTTCTGCATTTTGGATACCAATTGTATTTTCAACAGAGAAAGTGCCCTCAGCCTGAGGGGCGGATTGGCATAATTTCAAAATATCGTGCAGAATCCGGCGACGATTACATTCCGTTTTATGATTTAGTCATAACTAAATTACTCTAAGTGTCTGTTTGTAATTAATTTAGCTAATTGCTTAACTCAGTTGAATAATATTTACATCACTCAATCAAAATTAAAAATAAAGCTGGTTGCTTAATTTAAATAATTTTTATCAGTAATGTCTAACATCAATGGTAGTTTGTAATTAATTAAGCTGATTGCTTAATTGAGTTAATTATTATCATATCGCTAATCAAAAAACATCAATTTTATCAAAAATTGCCGAAAAATGACGTTTTTTCATGTTGCAGAGCCTCTAATTTCGTCCACGACGGTACCCCGTATATCAACTTAATTTGGTTCGAATTTTTTGAAAAATGCACATTTTTGACCAATTTTCCCTTTACTCATCATTTTTAGCGTTACTAATTAAGCTGTAACGTAAATTACGTTACTTGATAAATAAAATGCAAATTATCAATCTAAACAGCTAATTTAATAAAAATAAAGCTAATTGCTTAACTTAATTAAAAAATAATATTGCACCACATTTATCAAAAAAATTAACGTTGTTAGCAAACAAATCCCGGAAAATACAAAGCAATATTTTGATCTAAAATTGCCCGAAAAAACGATTTTGATTTAATCGAACGGAAACGGCCCGTAAATCGAAAAACAACAAAAGACAATAAAGTGTACGTCTCAAAGTCATTTAATCGATTTATGAGGTATTTCTGAACACGGTTTTTTCGAAGTATTTGTGAAACTAATAAGAAAAATCATGACTTTTGAAATCCGCGGAGCAATGAATACAGATTGAATGCATTTCCGCAGATTAAAAAAAATAAAATTAACGCTGTTAATTCGATTATAGAACCAACATGAAATAAATTAACTCAATTAAGTTATCAGCTAAATTAAATGCAATATAATTACACAGCGTAAAAATCTGCAGAATTTTGATTGCAGATCAGTTGTATTTCACAGAAAGAAAAAGAACAGATTAACATTGTTAATTCAATTTTGTAATTAGTCTGAGATTAATTAATTCAATTAAGCAATCAGCTAAATTAAATGCAATGTAACCATACAGCGCAAAATTTCAGAAAGAAGCAATGCGAATGATTAACATCGTTAACTTTTTACAGATTTATTAGATTGTAATTAATTAACCTAGTTAAGCTATCAGCTTAATTAATTACAATATACTTTCAGACAATACAAAAAACAGCAAAATGAAAAGAAAAAAGACCGACTGAGGGTAAAGCCCCTCAGTCGCATTTACTCCATCCGCAGCTCGGACATGAGTTGCAGCCGCCCTGGAATTCCAGTTCTTCGCCGCACTTGGGGCAGGGGTTGACGACTTTCTTCTGAACAGTCGTATCTTTCTTCTCTTCGGCAACAAACTTTGTGCCGCTGATTTCCCTCTGCATTTCCTTGTACATGTCCATAAGAGCATGTCCGACAGCCATCGGACAGCAGGTACCTTTGCTGGTATCGTGCTGAGTGTGTGTACGTACAACGAACGACGGACACGAACCGCAGCTCTTGAGCTGATCGACAATCGCACTGATCTCACATCCGCTTCTTGTTGCGAGTGAAATCATCCTCGAAAGACCGATCATGAAGTTGTTACATCCGCCGGTGGATCCTTTGTTAAGGTACACTTCAAGCAGCTGACCGTCCGAAGGGTCGAAGAATGCGGTACAGTGAAGACTTCCGCAGCCGGTGACGAGTTTTCTCTTCTTTCCGACGACATCGTCTTCAACATTCTCGACGAATCCCCTCTTTTCCTTCTTCTTAGGCTGAGGTTCTTCCTTCTTTTCCTCTTTTGTTGTAAGGATTCCCAGACGTTTGCATCCGTCCCTGAAGACGGTTACACCCTTACAGCCGATCTGCCATGCGTACATGTAGAGATCGTAAACATCTTCCTCGGGGAATTCCATCGGAAGGTTCACGGTTGAACTGATGGAAGCATCGATGTGCATCTGCCATGTTCCCTGCAGGTTAAGCCTCTGCTTATAATTCAGATTCTGCGCAGTGACGAAGAATCCGGGAAGATCACGGTCGTCTGTTACGCCGTGTTTATCCATGTACGCCTTGACAACAGGTGTGTACACCTTGTAATATTCATCATGATCCGAGAGGGATGTTGTCCTTCTTGTGTAATAATTGGCAAAAATAGGCTCGATACCTCCGGAGATTCCGAGCATTGTGGAAAGCGTACCCGTAGGTGCAATCGTAAGCAACTGTGAGTTCCTCAGACCGTATTTCTTAACGAGTTCTTTGGTCTCTTCCGAAGCATTGTGAATGAAATACGGCGAAGCCAGGATGTAATCGATGTTGCACTTGGGGAATGCGCCGTTCTCCTTTGCGAGGAGTGCTGATGCTTTCATTGCTTCATCGGCCATGATTCCTCCGAGTCTGTCGCAGAAGTCCATGGCTTCTTTGCTTCCGTAGGTAAGCTCCATTTTAATCAGCATATCTGCGAGACCCATAATTCCGAGACCGATCTGTCTCCAGTCACGGACCGATTCTCTCTGTTCGGGGAGCGGGTGTAAGGGAAGTCCCTCATCCAATACGCCGTTGAGTGCTCTTACGCAGATTCCGACACATCTTCTGAATTCTTCTTCGTCGAAGTAGCCGTCTTCGTCCACGAAATTGGATAAGTTTATGCTTCCGAGAAGACAGCTGCCTCCTGCGGGAAGAGGTTCTTCGGCACAGGGGTTGGTTCCTGCGTAGTGGTAATCGGGGAACTCGGAAAGAAGGTTCCATGTCTCGATTCTGTCCCAGAAGAGACATCCGGGTTCTCCGTAATCCCAGTTATTGTAACATAATTTCTTGAAGAACTCGTGCGAATCGAGTTCTTTCCTTGTGATATCGTTGGTTTCGGGGCGCTCGAATATCTGAATGTACTTCTTCTTGTCCCTGACCGATTCCATGAACTTATCCGACACACGGATGGACATGTTTGCTTTGGTGACTCTGTTCAAATCCGTCTTTACGGACATAAACTCCTCAAGATCGGGGTGGTCGCATGAAATCGTAAGCATAAGTGCGCCTCTCCTTCCGTGCTGACCGATGAGACCGGTTACCATAGAGAAAAGGTCTGTAAACGATACCGCCCCGGAAGTTTCCGATGCGGTGTTGTTGATTTTAGCTCCCCTGGGTGCGAGTTTCGAAATATCGATACCGACTCCTCCGCCGTAACTGAACGTTCTTGCGAGTTTACCGGCAGTCTCGAAGATCGATTCGATCGAATCTTCGGGAGGCGCTACGACATAACAGTTGGACAGTGTTATTTTCAGTCCGGTCTTGTGAAGGCCTCTGTTTGCGAGAATCCTTCCGCCGAAAAGGAATTTCTTGTCGATGATTAGCTGTTTCAGTTCCTCATCGCCTACCGATATACGGTCAAGCCAGTGATCGAACGACTCACCCTCGTAACAGTATTTCTTCTGCCAAATGTCAATACCGAGAGTGTTGTCTTCACCGAGCCATTCTTTTATGTCCATGAGCGCACCGTCCCTGGGTAAGTTCTCGACATATTTAACGCCTTCATGGTTGGATTTCTTAACTGATTTTTCGTTAAAAAACAGTAAAACTGTCCTCTGGCTACATTGATTTTTATCATAAAAAGGATAATCCGAATTGGAAATTATCCAATAATATTAATAACGGCAGTTAAGCTCACAGCTTTACTTTTATCAGAATACCGACATCCGAAACGCCGGCGGAATGCAACTCCGCAGACTGTTCGGAAATCGGTTTCCGCAACTCATTTGATGAAGACACTTACGCCTGCAACGAGAGCGGTTCCAAGGAAAATAACTACGATAGCTACGGCGATAATTTTCACCGTGAGCTCCTTCCTCTTCTTATCGGACATATAATCCGTATCTGCAACCTTTTAAAAATATTATCGTCAGGATACGGAAATGCAGCTGTCACGGCATTGGAGCATGAAAGGTTCTTTTTTCTTAGAGCTTCTTGTTTTTGCAGACATCATCCGCTGCACCTGATTGAATTCTTCGGCAGTAACCGGGCACGGTGCGTCATGTTCTATCAGATGATCTTCCCAGCGCATGAATCCTGCATACACAGGGTTGTGGAGAATGTTACGGATGTTGAATTTGTTCCACTGATTGCCTTTTTTGGTACGGATGAACGAAGAATTCAGTTTACAGGCAATGTCGTCGAGAGTCATTCCCGAGAGATACATCTCAAAGATTGATTTTACAACATTCTGTTCGTTCTCATTCGGAATCAGTTTTCCTTCGGCAACATCGTATCCGAACGGAGGCTGGAACCCCATTATTCCGTCGCATTGATCGGCTTTCTGCTCCATGCCGAATTTCGTTCTTTCACCGATCTGTTCGGATTCGAGCTGAGCGATACGCTGAATGACATCCATTGCGAATCTTCCGAATGCGGTTGTCGTGTCGATTCTCTCCGTAGTGGAGAAAAACGACTGATTGTGTTTGGACAGGTCTTCAATCATCAGCATGAAATTCTTGCTGTTACGGTGAATCCTGTCCATTTTGATTACGACAAGCGCATCCCATTTCGTGCGTTCTTCGGAAGAGAACATTTTACGGTACGCAGGTCTCCTGGTATTCGTTCCCGAATAACCGTCGTCGATGTATTCTCCCGCAATTTCCATGTCGAAGACTTCGCAGAAGTCCCTTAACATTTCCAATTGGGCATCCAAGGAGTAACCTAACGTAGCCTGTTCATCCGTCGAAACACGTGCGTATACTGCTGCACGGGTCCTTTCGCTCATGTGTTGACCTTGACGGGACCGTTGATTGAGACGTAATCGTCCATATCGATGATTGCGGGGTGTTCCCCTTCTCTGACGATTTCTCCCCATTTAGTGTACCCGACATACAGCGGATTGTGCAGAATCTTTGCAATACTCTGCTTGTTCCATCTGCCGCCTTTCTTGGCGGGAATATCCGCATCGTTGAGCGAACTCGCAATCTTGTCCATTGCGATTCCTTTGTTGTAGAGTTTGTATATGGCTCTGACAACGAAAACTTCGTCGTCGTTCACAAGGAGTGTGCCTCCTCTGTAGTCATATCCGTATGGCTGCCCGAAACCGAGCAGACCGCCCTTTGTCCTCGCTTTCTGTTCCATCCCTAACTTCACCCTCTCGCCTATTTGTTCGGATTCAAGTTGTGCGATACGCTGTATGAGGTCCATCACGAACCTGCCCATGGCATTGTTCGTGTCGAATTGTTCCATGACAGAGCAGAATCCCTTGCCGGAAGCGTTGAGATCCTTCATCATTCTGGTGAAGTTCTCGCTGTTACGGTGGATCCTGTCCATCTTGAGAACAAGAACGACATCCCACTTGTCGCTCTCTTCCATCATACGCGTATATTCAGGACGTTTCACATCGCGTCCGGAGTGCCCTTCCTCACGGTATTCGTCGGCAACGGTCCAGCCCTGGGAATTACAGTATTTCCTCAGACGCTTCATCTGTGCGTCCAAAGAGAAACCTTCCACTGCCTGTTCCTCTGTCGATACCCTTGCGTAGAGCGCAACACGTACACTGCGTGCATCCATCCCGAAGAGTATATCGAATGATGCGATATTTATAACTTGGTCATTGAACAGATTGAAAAATATCGGTGACAACTTAACTAATTATATGTTGTTATTTTGTCGGAATTCGTAGAAAAACCTATGGAAAAGTCCAATACAGTACAGTATTTCGTACCTGGGTCTACAAATCGATATATAAGGATAGAGGATATACCTTCCAGAAAGGGGATGGGCCTTGATTAAAATCATTTATAATCCGATCGGCGGAGGGGGAATGAATTGGGACAGAATGAAACATGTCCGCACCCTCATGGAAGAGAAGGGAATAGAATACGAATACTATGAGACAACCTTCGAAATGAGAGGAGACGCGATGGCACGTCTCGTCGCCAAAGACGGAGACGTTATCGGTATCGCCGGCGGCGACGGTACAATCCACGAGGTTATCTCGGCAACATACGGCATGGACCTTACGTATGTTCTTCTTCCGTTCGGATCCGGTAACGATACGGCAAGATCCGCAGGTGTTTTCAAATACACCGACGAAGAAATTGTCAACGCATTCATCAACGGTACGGACCGCATGATTCCGTATTGGATGGCAAACGACATGGTCTTCATTCAGATGATTTCGTTCGGTACATCCGTCGATATCAACATGGTTGCAGACGAATACGTTCAGAAACTTGCAAGCAGCATCAGCGACAATACCACTGCTGCAATCGTCAGACGTTATCTCGACGTTACAAGAACGCTTTTGGCATCCGCTATACGCAGTGTCCTCAACGGTGAGCTTTCATTTGTAAGAATTGCGAAATCGAAAGATTACCGCAGAATCGCTCTCAAAGCTCTCAGAAGATGCAAAGAAAGAAAATACACCGTCACAATGAACGGTGAAACAAGAGATGTCGAAAGCATCCTGTTCTCCATTCAGAATGTGGAGTACATGGGGGGCGGATTCTCCGTGTGTCCCGATGCAAAGATCGAGGCGAACGATCTTTCCGTACTCATCGTCAACAAAAGATCCAAATTCAGATACCTTCTGAATCTCATCGCATTGTCACAGAACAAAGTGATGACACAGAAAAATGTGGATTATTTCACACTGAAAGAACTGACCGTCAAAAGCGACGAAGTCGAACACATGATGGTCGACGGAGAGACTCTGAAATTCCCCGGATGCATCGAAGTCAGACCCGGTGACCATAAACTCAGAATAAGAGTCTGATTACCGTTCGACGACCCATTCCGTAATCTCCGAACCGCTGACTTTGAACGCTTTCTTGGAAAGTCTCGCAAGAGGAAGGTCTGCATCGGAATCGGAGTAAAACTCATCTATGGAGGCATCCGCGAATATCTCGCGGAACCTCCTTACCTTTTCTTCATCACGGCAGTTTAAACCCGTGGGTTTACCTGTTTTCGCGTCTACGGGCGATGCAATAACATTCTCGATAGCCAAACGGCGGCATGCGGCTCTGATTAAAAATTCAGGGGATGCTGAAATTACTACATCTGTATCCTCATGTTTACCGTGGTACCAATCGGCTATTCTGTGGATATTTTCGTCCCAGAACGCTTCCGCCATGGCTTCTGCGTCGACATCCTTCATGAACCTGTAATAATGGGCTTTCATGCGGGTATGGTCGTAAAGACCGATATGAAATCCGATCCATCCTTTCGCCTGAATGGGAAAATGTCTCAGAATTCTTTTCCTGTGCGCAAGACAGAATCTGTAGAAATCGATGGTACTGTCGCCGTCGTAGAGTGTTCCGTCAAAATCATAAACATTCATCGGGACACCGTAAATCTGAGAAAAGGGTGGGGTTGCGGGGGACGTTTCCGTCCCCCGAGTTGAAAGTGTGTTTACATCATTCCGCCGACACCGCTCATGCCGGGACCGCCCATTGAGGGGTCTGCCATGGGGTTCATCGGGGGAGCCCTGCGGGATGCAATGACATCGTCGATCCTGAGGATCATGTTCGCTACTTCAGCAGCGGAGTTGATTGCCTGCACCTTTACTCTGAGAGGCTCTACGACACAGCGGTCGAGCATGTTGACTGCCTCGCCTGTATCGAGGTCGAGACCGAAGTATGCTCCGTTCTTCTTTTTCTTGTCGTGTGCTGTCTTGAGTTTGATGATTGCATCGATCGAATCGATACCTGCGTTCTCCGCGATGGTCCAGGGAATGATTTCCAGAGCCTTGGAGAATGCCTCGATTGCGAGCTGCTCTCTTCCTCCGACGGATGAAGCGTACTCTGCAAGCCTGAGTTCTGTTTCAATCTCAGGTGCACCTGCACCGGCAACGACTTTTCCGTCCTCGATTGCGACACCGACGACACGGATAGCGTCGACCATTGCCCTCTCGACTTCTGCGAGAACATGCTCTGTTCCTCCGCGGATGACGATGGACACTGCCTTGGGGTTCTTGCAGCCGGTGATGAAGCACATGGACTCGAGTCCGACTTCTTTCTCTGCAACTTCCTCAGCTGTACCGAGATCTTTTGCCTGGATTTCCATGGGCTCTCCTACGAGGGAACCGCCTGTTGCTTTGGAAATGGCGATGATATCGGATTCCTTGAGCCTCCTGAAGCAGAGAACACCTGCTTTTGCGAGGTAGTGCTGTACGAGGTCGTCGACACCTTTCTGGCAGAAGACGACATTTGCACCTGTCGAAACAATCTTGTCGACGATTGCTTTGAGTGTGGAGTCTTCCTCGTTGAGGAATGACTGCATCGAAAGCGGATCGGAGATGCTGATCTCTGCGGATACTTCGGGCTTCTTGTTCTCAAGAGCTGTTGTGAAGAGAGCGATCTTTGCGTTCTTGACGACCTTAGGCATACGGGGGTGGACCCTCTGCTTGTCGATAACGAGACCTTTTACGAGGTAGGTGTCGTTGATGACTCCTCCCGCTTTCTTCTCAATCTTGATGTTGGTTGTGTCGACAATGTTTCCTTCCTGAACATCCCTTGCTGCCTGAACGATGAGGTCTGCGAGGTGCTCTCCCTCTCCGCCGACGGATTTACCGGTCATTGCGGTCTCTGCAACCTTCTTCAGGAGTTTGTCGTCGTTGGAGGGAACTGCGATGTCGTTGAGGACTTCGACTGCCTTCTCAGCTGCGAGTTTGAAACCGTTGGTGATGACTGTGGGGTGGATGTTCGAATCGATGAGCGACTCGGACTGCTTGAGGAGTTCTCCTGCAAGGACGACAGCTGTTGTCGTACCGTCTCCGCACTCTGTGTCCTGTGTCTTTGCGACTTCGACAACCATCTTGGCTGCGGGGTGCTGAACATCGATTTCTTTGAGAATTGTGACACCGTCGTTTGTGACTGTGACATCACCGATGGAGTCGACCAACATCTTATCCATTCCTTTCGGTCCGAGTGTTGACCTGACGGAATCTGCCACTGCTTTCGCTGCGGCGATGTTGTTGAATTGTGCTTCTTTGTCTTTGCTTCTCTCCGTACCCTCTTTGAGCACGATGATCGGCTGATTGCTGTTACCGGAACTATACATAATATGTATCTCCTATTATGGTCAGTAGTAATTTTGTTCTTCTATATAAACTTACGTGAATTCGGTATCAAAAATACGACCGAAACGCATCCGGATTTAGGTCTCACCTATATTTCTATCACAAAGCGATGCTGGCTGAATGAAAAAATCATCCGAAAACGTCCCTTACGGTCACACCTCTGGACGTAAGTTGATCTTTGATCTTCATAATCGACTGCATCGAACCGCCGGAAATGTTCATTCTGGAAAGTCTTTCGTTAAGCAACGGCCTTCCGTTCAGACGGTCGATGTATGCTTTTTTTACGCCTGTATCGGCGACTGCGTCTGCAAATTCCTTCTCTTTTCCTTCGAGATGGGATAAAACAGGTCCGATTAACGCATACGTATCCAAACCTGCATCGGTTAATTTTTTCAGTGTATCCAAACGCACCGAAGGTAAGGGGGCGCCGGGTTCGGTGATTTTACTGTAACGTTCGTCAATTCCCGTAATTGTAACGGCAACCAATCCCTCAAGCTGAGTTAAAAGATCGATATCACGTAAAATCAGATCGGATTTCGTATGCATATGAATCCTGCATCCGGTACCGATAATCCTCTGAAGACACTGTTTCGTAAGCTCGAATCTTGATTCGGCATACTGATACGGATCCGTTACCGTACCGATACCGATTGTTCCTTTCACGTACTTCAGTTCGTTGGAAAGTCTCGATGCAATGTTGGATTTTACTTTTACAATACGCCACGTGCTCCAATCGGAATGCGTTACTTCCGGCGCGTAACAGTAAACACAGCCGTGGGAACATCCTCCGTAGGGATTCAGCGAATAATCCATGTCCGGAAGGCCGGAAGGAGACAATGCACGTTTACACTGAATTATTTCGTATGATCCTTCCCAATTCTGCGGTCCGAAGAAATCATTCAGCGTTGACATAATCGTCAATCCTCCTCTGAATCATGAAGTCTTTCAGTATTTCCGAGTGATGTAACCATACTTTTCTCGGGATGTCCATCACGTTATCGATATGCCTCAGTGCACCCTCAAGTGTATCGAAACTGAAAGGTTTCGTGGTAAGAGATTCTCTGACTCTTTCCCTCACATTCCATACACCTACGGGCATCACATAACCGGGATGCGCTTCCCTGAATATTACCGCTCCCGCTGTTTTTCTTTCTTTGGTGAGGAGTTCGTTGATTGCCATCCTCGACGCATAATAACATCCGCCGATGTGTGCGTATTCCGATCTTCCTTCGAAGAATTCGTGATCGGATATCATCTCAATCTGTCTTCCCGAAGGGTTCCAGGTTGTGTTCGGATACCACGCTTCAATCAACTCGAATCTCCACGTACACGGAAGGAGAAGAATACACCATCTGTTGTCCAATGCGTGTAACTCGTAAACTCTGAAATCGTCTATCGTCGGATTGTATTTCGTTGTCTTCAGAAGATCTTTTCCTATGATATCGTCGACTGCGGTGATACTCCATCTCGTGGGAACGAAACGTCTGTTCTTATCGATACCCATGGTTCCTACGGAGAATGCTTTCTGTATTTCGGAAATCAGAGTGCCGTTTCTGTATGCGTTTACCACCGCATCCGCAGCTTTCATGTCGGTATCGTAAAAACTGCGTTCGAGATACCTGTGCATCCTTCCGGAACCCGATTTCATGTACTCTATTCTCGCAGACGGACCGAAAGGCTGTATTTCGTCATCGAGAATAACACGTCCTTTAGGTTTGGAAGAGAATCTCGCTTCCATATCGACAGGTTTCTCAGTCAGGGCGATTTCCTGAATCTGATCTACGATTCTTCCTCCGTTGCGGAAATCCGTCGCATCGATACGGTATTTGCCTCTGATTAATCTGAATCTGAAATCCGTGATTTCATCGATAGATTTACCTTTCCACATCTCCGGTTTGTCCATTACGGATGTGTCTCCGAACTCCGGAGGTATTAACGGTCCGATATCTACCTTCGGATAACCGTATCTTCCCACAAACACCGCGGGAGGAGAACTTCCTTCGATATCGGTTGCATCCATAACTCTCATTGATTTACTCTGAGAGTAGAACTTGATCATGAGAGGACATCTGTCCTTTCCGCAGAGCGCACGTGCTCCTTTGCAGATGATACATCTGCCGGATGTTGCAGATACGTCGTTGTATTCGACCATCCTGTCAAAGAAGCTTCCGTCTTTCATTACGGCGGATATTATGAAAACAACCCGTATAGAAATTTTGTATGGAACATACAACGGATTATATCGCAATCTCATGATACGGGACATCATGGATGAGATCAATACCTTCCGTGTAATCGGCGAAGAAGGTCTGAAAAGAAAACATATGTACGGACTTTTCTCGAAATGCGCCGATTCAGGCATATCGTTCACAGTACGTATGGATGTCACGGAAACGGTAAGGTACAGTAAAGCCACAGGTACATCGTTCTTCATCAACACACTCTATGCGGTTTCCGCTGCGGTAAACAGTATCGAAGAAATGAGATACAGAATACTGAACGGAGAAATTGTCTGTTTTGACAAAGTGGATCCGGGATACACCGTAACTACGGGCGACGGAATGTACAGAAACTGCAAACACAGGATGTCATTCGATTACGGTGAATTCTATAAATCTGCGGCGGAAACGATCGAAGCCGCCAAAAAAGGAGATTCAAAAGACGGATGGGATGACAGAAGAGTGGATGAAATCTACTTTTCGTGTGTTCCGTGGATTGATTTCACATCCGTAAGACAGCCTCTGCCGATAGGCGACAGGGAAGGAATGAGTATTCCGCGCATAATGTGGGGAAAATTCACCGAAACCGACGGAAAATATCTGATGAGTATGGATATTGCCGCAGATCATTCCTTCATAGACGGCCGTTTGATCTCCGATCTGATAACGGAAATTCAGAAACGTCTCTCAGATCCGGAGAAATATATCGTCTGAAAACAGTGGATAACAGGTAACAAGAGACGGTTGGATTTTCATCCGGTGCAAGGGGACCGTCTCTTGTAGTGATTCCGAGAACAGTTTCAAAGTATTTTAATTAGTTGCCGAACAGGCACTTTTTTGACGCACGGTATGTCTGGCTGCAGATTCGGTACAGCATAAATACAAAGGATAGTTTCACTCTACATACAGACGGTATAGTCAGCAGTGAATTTACCGACATGAGGGATAAGACTTGAAAACAGAACACGGAATGAAGCTGATGGTTGCATTTATCGTGACGGCATTGGCAGTGACTGCATTTGCAGCAATTGGTGCGGATAATTCATCCGCAGAAGATAATACGGTCGAGATACCGGCGGCCGTATCCGGTCTCGTCTACGACGGAACCGTAAAAACAGGTGTTCCGGAAGGTACGGGATACACAATAACAGGCAACACTGCCGCAAATGCGGGAACATACAAAGCGACACTTACCCTCAGTGAAGGTTATGTTTGGTCCGATAACACCACGGAATCAAAAGAAATCACATGGAATATCGGTTACAAGGTTGTTTACATTACAATCAAAGAAGCAGCCGTTCTTCTGATGTCTAATGATACATCTGCCGCCGCATTGGATAACGATGAGGTTGACAGTATCAAACAGATTATCAATGATAATTACACCAATCTGACTATCAATAACAAAGACAACCTGATTATCAACGTCAATAATGACGATAACAAGATAATCAAAGATACAGTCAACATCAATTATACGATTATCAACGACATCAACACCGTCAACAACACGATTACTTATGACAGCAACAACGTCAATTACAATATTATCAATAATGACAACACCAAGTACACGATAATCAAGAACACCGACACAGATTATCTGATCATCAATAACAACAATGTTATTGACAAAAGCAATCTCACAGACAGCAGTGTGATTGTATTTGTTGAAAATTCAAGCTACATCGCATCCTCCGACGTTAACTCGATTGTATACCTCGCAAACAACGGAAAAACCATCACAACAGTCGATGGATTGGCTGCCGCCTGTTTCAAAGTATCCTTCGATAAAAATAATGAAAATGCCGAAGGCACAATGAGTGACGTCACCGTCATGGACAAATACACTCTTCCCGACTGCGGATTTACTGTTGACGGCGCAAAATTCATGGGATGGTCGCTTACAGCCGACGGCGAAATCATCAAAACATTCGACATATCGATAACTGAGGACACTACGCTCTACGCAGTATGGGGAGTCGATATACCTGTTGCAAAAACAGGACTCAAATACAACTGTTCCGAGCAGACAGGTGTCGAAGAAGGCGAAGGATACACACTCACAGGAAATACAGCCACAGATGCAGACGATTACACTGCAACCGCAACCCTGAAAGACGGTTACATCTGGTCCGACGGTACCAAGGGTGCGAAAGAAATTACCTGGTCCATTGCAAAAAGTAAAATCCGCCTGAATATTGCCAACGGCCATTGCGTAACATACGGAGAAAAAATATCCGATGTATTGAGAGTGGTATTTGACGACGGCAAACGCACCGAATATGAAGGAGAGTACGCTGTCACATATTCCAATGCCGAAACAGGCGAATACAGTTCTGAAGAACCGACACACGCAGGAAATTATTACCTGAAGGTAACGGTTACCGATTCAAGTATCGAAAATCCCGTGTTGACAGGTTTCATGTATACTGTCAGTATGATAAAACTCAGTAACTGCGATGACGGTGCTTTCGATGTAAGCCCCTCCGGAGAAATAACATACGACGGAAACGAACATCCTGTATCATCTGTCATTCTTTCAAAGGACAGTGTGTATGAAACAATCAATAAGTCGGTTACAATCAGTTATTCCGAAAACGGCTCGGACTATACGGATGATGCCCCCGTCGATGTCGGAACGTACAGCATAAAGATGACAGCGAAATCGGGAAGTAATTACGAAGAT
>CAZDCU010000010.1:0-28048 GCA_964504055.1 uncultured Methanomassiliicoccales archaeon | reverse complement strand
GATGAAAAAATCCTCGAAAACGTACTTACAATCGTACCGAAGACGGTCGCCGTCGCAATCAGCGATGTTGTCAACGCAATGAAAAACAATAACACATTCGACGATCCTTCAGTCAACAGCAGTCTGAACAGTGCCAACTTCCGCATAGTTGTCAAGAACACAGATTACGTCGTAACCTGCGACAGCAGCTCGAATATCACCATCAGTGATGAAACAGCTTCAATCAGTACTGTTGAAGAAATTGTCAGCCTCTGTTCGACGGTAACATTCAACAAAAACAATGAGAATGCAGAAGGTTCCATGAGCGACACAATCGCTCTGAACGGTTACGATCTTCCCAAATGCGGATTCACTGCACCCAAAGGAATGCATTTCGCAGGCTGGTCGCTTACAGCCGACGGAAAAACAATCACGACAGAATCGATACCGATTACCGGAAATACCGCACTCTACGCAGTATGGGAAGCAACCGAAGGTACGATCTCATCCGAAAGTAATTCATACAGATTTGCCGCGGACAACACAACGACAGACAGTATCGAAGTTATTCTGAAAGAAGGAAAATCAGAATACACTCTTACGTTTGCCAAGGGAGAAAATCTCGGCGGAAAAACCGTTTCGGTTACTCTGAATACCGCAAAAACCGCTGAAAATGTAACCGCGTACGATATCGAAACCGACGGAATTTCAGACTTTAACGTGAAACTTCCCTGTCAGAAAGGATTCGGTAAAGCAACGGTACTCTGCGACGGTTCTTCCGAAGGTGTAAGCAATGTCAGTTACAACTCGGAAGAAGGTTATGTGACGTTTACATCGAATCACAATTCGCTGTTTACTGTCACGGTCTCGGATGCACCTGCATCCGATTCGGAAACATCAAAATGCAGCCTGATTGCGGCAGTCGCAGTACTTATCCTTTCTGTAGCGTACTTTGCAGTCATCAGGAAGATGTAAAACAGCTTAACACCGCAGGGGAGACAACTCCCCTGCATTATTTTCATCTACAGAGAAAAACAACATGATCAGAGCAATCCTCTTCGACATGGACGGAACACTCGTCGATTCCGAAAGACCGAATCTTGATTTTACAATCGAAACATGCAGAGAATTCGGTTTCGATGTCGACCGTGAGGATGTTCTTTCAATGAGAAGCGTATCTCCCGAAGGCTGCAGTAAATTCTACCGCAGTAAGTACGGCGAAGACTTCGATTTTTTCAGAATACGCGACAGCCGCAGAGAGAAAATGCGGAATTATGTCGAAACCGAAGGGCTGCAGGCAAAACCCGGAGTGTACGAACTGATGGATTTTCTTGAAGATACCGATATCAAGACTGCCGTTGTCACATCCAATCGGTACGAGCGTGCCGTGGATTATATGAAAATAATCGGTCTCGACGGAAGATTCGATTATGTTATTTCCGCAGCAATGGTGAAAAACGGTAAGCCTGCGCCGGATGTGTATCTTTACGCTTCTGAAAAAGTCGGTGAAATTCCTGTCAACTGTATCGCCGTAGAAGACTCACCGAACGGAGTGCAGTCCGCATATTCCGCAGGGTGCAACGTAGCCGTTGTTCCCGATCTCACACCTGCAGATGAAATGATGAAAAAGAACGGAAAATGGATTCTGAACGATCTTTCCGAACTCATACCGATAATCGAATCGGAAATAAATCAGTGATTTCTGTTTCTGATTTTCTTCACATTCCTGTTCATAAGATGTCTTCCGATGTTGCGGTAAACAAATGCCTTCGGGGAAGACATATTCTGATGATGTTCTTTCAGTAATTCATCGGGGCCGTCATACACTCCGAAATCATTGTTTATGCCTTCGCTTTAGATGTATGTATTGTTTCTGTCGAAATCTGTAACGATATTCAGAAAATGATTCTTTCTCGATTTTTTATCATTCGGCAAACTTCCGTTTCTGCGGATGTGTTTCCGATACGATAAATTTAGTTATTCCTAAAAGTAATCTTCCGAATATATTGTTTACGGCGATATTATTATCAGAGCCGAGACGTATCCACCATCCGTCTGAGCAACCCAGACACCGTAACCGAGGAATCTGAGATGAAATGTATTCTGTTATCGGGACTGCCGGCATCCGGTAAATCCACCGTTGCAAAACATCTGTCTGAGATGTTCGGATTCCCGATTCTCTCCAAAGACCGTCTCAAAGAGATTCTTTTCGATAATATCGGCTTTGATTGCTACGAATCCAAAAGAAAACTCGACAGAGCGGGTACGTATACGATGTACTACATCGCCGAGATGCTTATGTCAAACAAGGTACCGTTCATCCTCGACAATAATTTCGAGAAAAATACCGGCAGGGAAATCGAAGATCTTCTTGAAAAATACGGTTATTCTGCTGTCACGGTAATGTTGAAAGGAGATACGGACACATTCATCGAAAGATTCAACCGGCGCAATCAGTCATCGGAAAGACACCGCGGACATGCCGTAAGCACAAGGTATCCGGAAGGCGATGTAAAAGAAAAAACGGCTGTTGCCACAAGAGAATCGTTTAAAGGCTATGAAGAACGCGGAATGGGTTCGTTCTGTATCGGCAGAAGCATAACACTCGATACGACCGATCTTGAATCGATCGACTACACAAAACTTTTTACGGACATCAACATCCTTCTTGAGGGGTCGGACTCATGATTAAAGCGGTTCTCTTCGACATGGACGGGACACTGATAGATTCAGAGAGACTCAACCTCGATTTTATGATTGAAACATGCAGGGAATTCGGTTTCGAAGTGGATCCTGCAGACATTCTTTCGCTCAGAAGCAACGATCCCGAAACATGCAGCAGAGTTTACCGCAGTAAGTACGGAGAATCCTTCGATTTCTTCAAAATACGCGACCGCCGCAGAGAAATGATGCGCAACTACGTAGAAGAAAACGGAATGCCCGTCAAAACCGGTGCGTACGAACTGATTGATTATCTCACAGATAAGGGAATAAAAATCGCTGTGGTAACATCGACACAGTACGACCGTGCGATGAATTACATGAGAATAATCGGCCTCGATACAAAACTGAATTCGTTGATTTCAGCGCATATGGTTGAAAACGGTAAGCCTGCGCCGGATGTGTATCTCTACGCATCCGATAAAATCGGCGAAGCTCCCTGCGACTGCATCGCAGTCGAAGATTCCCCCAACGGAGTGCTATCGGCTCACGCAGCGGGGTGCAGAGTGGCCGTCGTACCCGACCTTACGCCTGCAGACAGTATGATGAAACAGAACGGCACATGGATTCTGAATAATCTTGCCGATCTCATACCGATTATCGATTCCGAACTCAGTCAATGAATCCGGAACGGCGTGCGAGAAATTCTCCGATCGAATACGGAGACATAATGTACAGTTCGGTGATCACGCCGCGTACGAATTCCGCCCTTGTCGCATCGAATGAGGGATTTCTTATCTCGAACAGTCCGTCATCCGAATGATTCTCCAGAAGACCGTAATCTCCGACTGTGCTTCTTTTGACGACATCCTCGGCTTTTCCCTCTTCGAGAGCGATCATAACGCCTGAAAGCGTCTCTTCGGAAAATTTGAAGGTAGGTGCCGCAACATAAAACGGAACTTTCCATTCATGAGCGGAAAGAGCAATCTGAGAAACACCGATTTTCGAAATAACGGAACCGTCGGAGCTTACTGTATCCGCACCGACAATGACCAAATCCACTTCGGGCATCACATGGTTTACGGCCCCGTCTACAATCAGTGTGGTCTTTATTCCGAGATTTACGAGTTCGTTCACCATTTTGATTCCCTGGTATTTCGGACGTGTTTCGGTGACTATAACACGTACATCCTTTCCCATTTTGTTGACTGCTTCATTGAGAATCCCCACAACCAACGCACTGTGGCTGTTTGTCAGAACCGTGTCTCCGTCGCAGATGATATTCGCTCCGAGGAATGCGATTTTTTCAGAAGCTTTCTCTGCAACTTTAACGAATGCATCGGCATTGCTCTTCAGAACCTCGAATGTTTTCTCATCGTTATCGTCATCGATCTTCTCAATACCTCTGAGAATGCTTTTGACGGAATTTCTCAAAGTAATCTGTGACGGACGGGACTCAATCAGCTGGAAACCCCATTCCTGAGTATGATATTTCAGGTCGTCATCTCTATCATCGGAATTCATGTAGGCTTCTGCATCGGAAACCAGTGCCTCCGTCACACGGATGGCGATGGTTGTAGCTCCGCGGACCTGTGAATTCTTAATCTCTTCAACCAGCTTATCGACATTCTGACCCATGTTTTCACCTGCTGAGAACTTTCTGAACACCCAACGAAACGGATGCCGAAGATGCATCTATTTCCATAATACGGCAGACTTCCTTGAGAAATGCTTTCGCATTCTCAGCTGTTGACATGTCCGCTGCGATGTAACGTGTATTATCCATGAAACCGGGCATCTCTGTCGGTTCAATCCCTGATAAAATCGGAATTATCGGTTTGTTCAGAATCATGGAAGCGCCTGCTTCCTGCATACAGTACTGACTGTTGATCGAATTGTTACTGAGTATGCATAAAATCAGTTTTGCATCTCTGATGCATTTGAATATGATATCCACAAATGATGTTCCGAGTCTCGTTCCCGTCTCTTCTCCGGATGAATAGTAAATCATAGAATCGTCTATTCCTATCTCATTGAGTGATTTTGTCACCGCATCTGCAAGTTTTTTATCCGCACTGCAGTGAATGATGAAAACTCCGTTGAAATCCGCAGGGTCGGAAACGACAGTCAGACCCAATTTTCTCATAATCTGTACCAAAGAAGAATCCGGAAGATCTCTGAGATTTTCATCGAGCCATTCGGGGAATTTTTCAAAGGAAACACCTTTGGGGAACGGAAGACCGGCTTTGCTGCAGATACTCATAACGTTATTCGGCGTAGCATTCAGTCTGATATGCGCCTTTATCTTCTTTATACGGGTCTGATGCCTCTTTGCAGCGTCTTCTTCTCCGACAATCATCATATTTCCCACACACTCCGGTTATTTCGAATCCACATCCATAAGACTCGTTTTGGCTACGCCCGATTTGTAATCCTTCATTCTGTGTTCGTAAACCCAATCGTTCATCTCCGCTATGCACTGATCGCCCAATTCAAGCAGAATTTCTCTCTGAATCTTTGAATCGGATTTCATCATACGGAGTTTTGCAATAACAAACATCTGTCTTTTCGATTCGATCTGTTCGGGAGTTCCTCCGTGGATAAGAATGGCGGAAGTCATAACATACGTGGATAACGCAACAAGTACCACAAGCAGAGCCCTGACTATGAATGTGATATCCACATTCAGAACGGGCACCATACGTACTCCGAAAAGTACCAATCCTCCGACGGAAGCAACCGAACCGTCCATGAATTCTTCGAAGAACATTGTCGATGCGGCCAATAATCCCGAAATTACTGTAGTTGTAACAGACAGAATTTTTGCCTCGTTTTTGTTCTTTGTCAGTTTGGCACGGTTCCTGTTTTTGGTTTTTTCATGGTAATTCATCTGGTCGTCGACCCAGCATTCGTTTACCAATGAAATGATTTCATCATCACTCAGTACGGGAAGCGAACCGTAATCGTTCATGAACGGTGTGTTCCATGATTTGAGAACGGTATTCGTCCAAAGCAGTTCGTTTTTCATGTATCCGTAACATGAATTCGGAATCAGACGGCGGACGCCCATCAGCGTACGGTAGTATTCTACTCTCATGGATTCCGCCAACGCTCTGTATTCGATGAATCTGAGATAATCTCCCTTTCTGTTATGCAGATATATCAGAGCGGTACCGCCTATCATCAGTACTGTGTATATTACGTTGATCAGAACGGAACCGTTCATCAGTATGAACAGACTGAAGAAGAATCCGGAAAGTGCAGTTACGAGAATAATCGCACGGATCATTCTGAAAGTAGAAGACTGATCTCTCAGTGCCAAAACATCCGCTATGTGATAACGTTCGGCCGTAAGATTCATCGTCGGTGATTTTTTGACTTTTTCTATTGTTTTCTTAACACTGTCGCTTTTTGCGGAAAGAAGATAGAAACAGGAATCACATTCGTAATCCGAATCTGAATCCGCATCGATACAGGAAACGCCGGAATGACTGTTGAGATGATTCTTTACATCTCTGTTGAATTCATCCATCCTTGCGAATGCGGAATCATAGATCGGGGGAATTGTATCCGAAGGAATAACTTTCGGAGACATGATATCGGGTTCCGCACCGTCGGACTGAACCACTATGGGGACAATGAAACCGCAGCCCTGTTTGATTTCATTGGGATTTTTACATCCTTTTCCGATCAATTCTTCATCGGAAGATTCACGGGATACGGGAATTCTGTAAATCAGACAGTCTTCCGCAGAATCAAGATATTTCAGGCGGAACGGTATGTCCGATGCGGTACCGGAAACGGTTCTCGAATAATTCTGCATGACAGATGTGTCAACGCCCTCGTAAGCCATCCTCATTGTATCGAAAGTACCGCCGTTACGTTCGTAACTCCTTCCGTCCCAAAGGGAAATCATAACACTTGAATTGAAAATTAAGAATGCAGAAAGATTTGTGTAACTGTCTCTTTCGTCATCGGAATCGGTTTCTATGACAAACGGACTGTATGTGTTCTCATTTTCAAGGATAACTTCCATTCTGTGAAGATAATCTTCCGATGAGAATGTTTTCCTGTATTTCTCCAAAGACATGGGAAGAACAGGCGCAACATGCAGTCCTTTCTTCAGAGCAAACTCGGAAACGATGATATCCGCACCCTGACACATTCCTGAAATCAATACGAGTCTGGTGTCGGGATATTTCGTCCGTAACATCGTAAAAAGTTTATCCAATTCCGATTCGATGAACTGAAAATCCTTTGAAGGTATGTCTGCGTGTCCTGTCACCGAGATAAATAACGGTGCATCCAACGAACTGTCTGTTTTATTTCCTGTCATTGCGCACCACCATCAAACCCGATAATTTCAGAAGCGGAATTATGTTTCTGACTGCTTCGATATCGTACAGCCTGATCGATTCGGGAATTTTATCCCATTCGGCGATGTACGGAGAAATACGTTTCTCAACATTTTTTTCGGAACCGTATTTCCAACCTTCCGAAATTCTCTCTCCGACCCATCTTTCATGCTCAATCTTTCCTAAAAGTATCTCTTCTTCGGAAGTGAACGATTTCAGTCCGGAACCGTCGTCTTTTTCGATATGACAGTCGATCAGAGTAAGTTTCCTGGGAATGTCTTTCGCCTGCATTATGTTGGAATGTTTCAGATCCTGGGGTAAATCCTCCCAGGTCGGATATTCAAGAGGTTTGTCCGGAAACTCAGTCAGACGGTTTCTGTTGTAATAACTGTGAATAACCTGTGCTGTCTTTTCGATATCCTCTTCTTTCGGATATTCGGAAAAATTATCAGACACATATTCACAAACCAACGTATCACCGACAGTCCGATACAGACATTCGGAATTCTGCGAATCAACCGCCCGTATCGGGAAGAGAATGAAATCCTGACTATATATGAGTGTGTAACCCTGCACATCCGCCGCAAATCGAAGATGCTCTGAAGAGTTACCCTTATTTTTATAGTACAACCGACATGGGCGGAACAATGACTGTACTGATGGCATATGACGGCAGAGAGCACACTCAGAAAGCGTTGGATTATGCTCTGAAATATGCGAAATCGTTCAACGAACGCCTTCATATTGTCTCCGTGTTCCCGTCCAAAGAACATCTTTCGGAAATGGATGCTATTGAAGAAAAGTTTGCACAGATTAAGAAAACAGCATCCGAACAGGGTGTAGATGTTGTAACACAGGTGGAATCCGGTCATCCTTCGACAGTGCTTTTGGAATGTGCGCAGAGACTTAACTGCAGTGCAATCATCGTGGGAAGAGCTGCCAATAAGACAGGCCTTGACAGAGTGGTTCTCGGAAGCGTTTCCAACTACGTTGTAAGCAACGCACAGTGTATCGTCATTGTTGTTCAATAAATCCGAATGCCTTCAGAATCGAACGTATAATCCTGTTCGGTGACGGAGGACATCCGATTATGTACATATCGGGATGAAGAACACTCTCGGTACCGCCTTCTCTTACGTCACCGTCTGCGAAGATTCCGTTGGATATTGCACATGTACCTGTTGCAATCACCATCTTCGGAAACGGTGCCGCATCGTAGGTACGTTTTGCGGCCTCAGCCATATTCTCGGTCATAGGGCCTGTTACGATGAAAACATCCGCGTGTCTCGGCGATGCCACAATCTTCAGTCCGAAACGTCCCATATCGTAATACGGGTTGGAACAGCAGTTGATCTCGGTTTCACATGCATTACAGGAACCTGCATCGATTTCTCTTATCGAAATTGATTTTCCGAATGATTTTACGAACTCTTCCGGCAATTTTTCATAATGATAATCGGGTTGTTTCGATTCCGAATAAATCATTTCTTCACGTGAAAGTGTATAATCGGGTGCGGGAATCTTCGTAAGAGCGTGTTCGGGACAGATTTCGGTACATTCCAGACAGAATACGCATCTTCCGAGGTCTATTGTCCATTTATTGTTGACGATATCGATAGCTTTCGACGGACAGTTGTCAATACAGGCACCGCAGTGAGTACATCCGTCGGGAAAAGGCATCATCAGAGAATTTTCGTTCAGAACGGGAATCGATTCCGCAACCTTCTTGGAAAATGCATTTTTAAGATTGAAACTCAGCATACATACACCTCACAGATCGTTTCCGCTGTACGAAAGACTGAAACTCTTGTTGATCAACGGGAAATCGGGAACGACGTTTCCCGGTACTGCATAGGACATCATCGGCCAATCCACGAGAGACGGATCACGTATGCTGTATCTCCAGATTTCACCGTCACGTATCTCCGCAGAGTGTACAAGTTCTCCTCTCGCCGATTCTACAACAGATACCGCAAATCCGTCGTTCGGTTTCACATCTATCCTCAGCGGACCGTCTTCGATGAGAGCGAGAGACTGCATTATGAGATCGATCGATTCATACGCTTCTCTTATTCTCACTTCGGTTCTTGCAAGTACATCTCCGGAAGTTTCCGTATGAATCGTGAATCCCAGCTTATCATATGCATCGTAAGGACATTCTTTCCTTACATCGGATGTCACTCCGCTTGCTCTTGCAATCGGACCTACCGCCCTGTGGATTTCCGCCACTTCTTTTTTGAGTACACCTGTAGTCTCGAGACGGTCGAGGAGTGTAGAGGAATTCATCATCATATCGGACAATTCCATAATATCCAATTTCAGTTTCAGCAGAGACTCGGTCAGGAACCTGCGGTTTTCTTTATCGATATCCTTCCTTACTCCACCCGGAACGATGACGTTACGCATGAATCTGTCTTTGAAAACTCTGAGATTGATACGAAGCACGTCTTCATGAAGACGTGAACCCAATGCCGCAGGGACGGAAAACGCCGTATCGGTACATACTCCCCCTATGGCTGACACATGCGAAGCCAATCTCTCAAGTTCCGAAGCAATCACACGTATAAACTGCGCACGTTCCGGAACTTTTTCGTTGTTTTCCATGATATGACAGTATGCCAATGAATTTGCAACGGTGGTATCTCCCGATGTACGTTCGATAAGATGGATTCTGTTTCTGGAAACAGGACCTTCCATCATCTTCTCGATTCCCCTGTGTGTATAACCGAGGTGTACATTCAGTTTGATTACCGATTCTCCGGCAACACTGAATCTGAAATGACCCGGCTCGATTACTCCCGCATGTACGGGTCCGACAGGTATCTCGAAGATTCCGTCACCGCGGATGTTGTTGTGCGGAACGGAAATTCTTGTTTCTCCGATATCGGAACGTTCCTTCTTCAGAGGCGGATTGCCGGTTCTCCAGTATGTGACGGGACATTCGTTTCCGAGACCTACGGCATCGAATCCGCTGTATTCTCTGATCAGACGTTCGTAGATTTCCGCAGACGGTATGTTTTCCGAAAGAGAATCATATCTGCCGTCTTTCACATCGCAGATTACTCTGACAATTTCATTGTCTTTTCTCAGAATGACGTTGACGTGTTCATTTTCCGCAGGATGTCTTTCGGATGCGAACATGTCGATTATGCCGTAACCTTCTCCGATGTATTCTGCGACTGTTTTTCTGTAATCATCACTGCGGATATCCGTCAAATCAGTCCCCCTACAGCCGAAGCCGCACCGTGTAAAAATTCAGAGAAGGACTCAGGCATAAACAATCCGATAATCAGCGTCACGGCAAACATCACAACGAACGGAATCTTTCTTAAAATTCCTTTATGCTCTCCGATATCCTGTTCGGTGTGACCCGAAAGCATTTCGAAAATGTGTTTTGTAAATCCCGCAAACACAAACACGAGTAAAAACAGAGTGAGAACCGCAACCCACACGGCATTTGATGAAACCGCGCCGTATACGATGCAGAATTCTCCAACAAATACCGAAAACGGAGGAACACCCACAATAATCAGAGAACCTGCAGCCATCATAAATGCCGTGAAAGGCATCTTCTCCCTCACACCCCTGATGAGATTCATATCCCTTGTTTCATACTTCTGAATGATGTTTCCCGCGGCAAAGAATAACAGCGGTTTTGTTACGGAGTGTGCAATCAGCTGAATCAGCGCACCGAATATGCTCAGTTCGGTACCGATACCGAATCCTATTGCGATCAATCCCATATTCTCGATACTCGAGTATGCGAGCATTCTCTTCAGATCCTTGGAACCTATGATGAACATCGCCGCAATGAATAACGAGAACAATCCGAATATCAGCAGTATTGTGTCCGCAAAATCCGGTATTGTTATCTCGGAAATCATAACACATCTCAGTACTGCGTACAGCGCACAGTTAAGCAGTACCGCCGACAGCATACCGCTCACGGGCGTAGGTGCCTGACTGTGTGCATCGGGAAGCCATGTGTGCATCGGTGCAAATCCGACTTTCGTACCGTATCCGATGATTATCAGAACAATCGATATTCTCATCAGATCGCTGTCCAACATCCCGGCATTCTTCATGAGAACAGTCCAATCCAAAGCGGAATCGAGATCCGTTATTACGTTGAGTGTCGAAGCATACAGCAATGTGATACCGAGCAATGCCACGGTAATTCCCACTGAACAGAGTGTCATGTACTTCCATGCGGCTTCCGTGGAGTTTCCGTTCTTGTAAAATCCCACAAGGAAAGTGGAAACCAATGTGGTTGCACCGACACACAGCCAAATAAGTGCCAATGAATTCACAATGAATGTGACATACATCACGGCGACAAACAGATTGAGTGTAATGTAGTACTGTCTCAGATCTCTGTCGGAAACGATTCCTTCTTCTTTCTCGTAGAAGATGTATCCGTCGGAATAGAGCATCGTCATTAACGAAACGAATGAAACAAGACAGAGGAATATCAGCGATATTCTGTCCATATACAGCGGTCCGTTTTCGAATATGAAATTACAGTCATACATACCGACGGCGGTCAATACCGCACAGACAACGGAGACAGCCGATGCGGTAACGGAAAGATATGAAAGAACTCTCATTTTCTTTACGAATACGCATGAAATCAGCAACAGAATGTATACTGAAAATATCACCGTCAGAGATTCCTGTATCATTCCTTCAGCCTCCTGAGATCTGCTACATCGGTGGAATGGAACGATCTGTTGATTCTCAGAATGAATACGCCGATGATTACCAATGCAACCAAAACATCGAAGAACGCCGCAATCTCAACGATCAGCGGCATTCCGTGGGAAATGGACAGTGCACCGAGGAACAGACCGTTCTCCATCATCAGCAGTCCGATAACTTCCGTTACCGCCTTACGCCTGGAAGCCATCATCAGCAGTCCGATCAATACGATAGACATCGATAATGCCAAACAGCTGTTCTCCATTGTGTCGAATTTCATTATGAACGGTTCCGTGACGTAATACGATATGAAAATCAACGCAGCACACACCAATAACGAACCTGCGATACCGATTTTCAGTTTGGCTTCTTTGACGGTTTCCACTTTCAGCAAAACACTGTCAAGTACCTTCGGTATCACCAATCCTTTGATGATTACCGTCAGTGCGCACATGATGTAGATGTGCGGTTCATCGTAATAATAAGCGACAACGGCAGCCATCGCACCTAAGAACAGTGACTGCAGTGAGAATAATTTCACCATCGGCGGCATGCGTAGCATTGCCATAGACAGTATGGAACACAGAAGCATCGATGAGGCGCAGATGTTTATGAGATTCATTGCAACAGTTACATCCATATCTTTCACCTCAGAGAATATACACCGAAACCATCGCAAGTAACGACAGAATAAATGAGATTGTCAGAAGATTCGGTGTCTTGAACAGTCTGTATTTCGCAGTTACACTTTCAACCGTTGCAATCACGACCGCGATGATTAACATCTTCACAATCGCAACAGCTGTCGCAATCAGAATTGCGGAAGGCGTGATTTCCGTGGCGATTCCCCACGGAAGGAACATAGACGAAATCATCGCCATGAAAAGCGTAAGTCTTATTTCCGATGAAAGTTCCATCATTCCCAGTTTCTTTCCCGAATATTCGAGAATCATTGCCTCGTGGACCATTGTCAGTTCCAGATGAGTAGCGGGATTGTCGAAAGGCACTCTCGCATTCTCAGCCAATAATGTCATCATAAACGACGTAACCGCAAGTATCAGCGTGGGACCCAACGCATCGAAACCCATTTCGGCAATATTCAGCGAAATATCCGACATATTGGTGCTTCCGCCTGTTAAAACGGATAAAGCCATGATCGAAAGCAGCAGTGCGGGTTCAATCAATACGGACATCATCATTTCCCTGCTGCTTCCCATTCCTCCGAATACGGAACCTCCTTCCAATCCGCCCAAAACCATGGCGAATCTGAATAAAGTAAAGAGGTACACCAATGTGATTAAATCTCCGAAGGGAGAAAGAATGCCTGTATACACGAACGGAACCATCAGCGAAAGGATAACCATCGATGCGAGACACATATACGGGATAGCTTTGAATAACCAGGTGTGATCCTTTCCCGTCAGTCTTCCTTTCCTGAACAGTTTGGCCAAATCATGATAAGGCTGGAAAATACCCGGCCCTACTTTTCCCTGATAAGCTGCCTTGACTTTACGGATGATTCCCGTCATCAACGGAGAAACCGCAATCAGAACGACTGCCTGAAGAATCATAACGATGTGCCCGATCATATGAGCCTCACCGCCAGTAAAGCAAGAACGATAACAATCAGCATGTATGTCAGATACGACTGAATGTTACCTGTCTGTATCCTTTCGACCTGTTTTGAAATGAATATTACACCTTTCGCGACCGGTGTGTAAATGTATTTCTTGAACGGCTCCACGAATCTGACATGATAGAACACTTTTTTGTGCCCGTCATCATCGGTCATGGAAACGGTGTCGCCGTAAATTGGGTGGAACACACGCACCAACGGCTGTGAGAATCCCGCCGAAGAGTACTGCATATCTTCGTCCAATGTACCTCCGCAGGCCCATGTGTTGGCCTCAATGCCGTCTTCTTTTCTCGAACGCATAAGGAATACAAGTATCGCAATGGCTCCGAGAATCATTATTCCGAGAATCAGAGGTTCGAAGTTACCGGACATCGCATCTCTGTATTCCGCAGATGTTCCCAGGAATGAATTCATGCCTGTGTTGAGAACATCTGCAATGTTCAATGCGAACAATCCCGTAACGATACATGATACTGCAAGAACCCACATAGAAAACATCGGAAGTCTGCCGACAGATTTCGGAGATTCCGCACCTTTCGATCTCGGGCGTCCGAGATAGGTGAATCCGTACAGTCTCACGTACGATGTTGCACCCATCATACCGCAGACACCCAATACTGCGACTGCCAAAGGCATAACAAGCATCAGCATCGATTCCGATGTTTCACCGGAAATCATAGACTGCAGCATTAACAGTTCACTTGTGAATCCGTTCATCGGAGGTACGGCTGCGAGAGATGCGGTACCGATAACCGCTGCGAAAGAGAGAACAGGCAACGTTCTCCCCAATCCTCCGAAATTATTGATGTCGGTCTCACCCGTACAGTCTTCGACTGTGTGGACAGTCATCAGCATCAGAGATTTGAACAGCGAGTGGTTGACTGTGTGTAACAGTCCCGCAATGAGAATCAGCTGCATTGCGGATTTTGATACGGGCGCGAACGCTATTGCGACCGACATACACAGACAGACCAATGCCATATTCTCCATACTTGAATAGGCAAGAATCCTCTTCGGTTTGTTCTGAATCATGGATTCCATCGAACCCCACAGCGCCGATACGGAAGACAGAAGCATCAGCACCAATGCGATTCCGTTCATGTCATCGGAAATTCCGATGTATCCGAAAATACTCTTGAAAAGAATCAGAATCGCAACATTGGAACACACAGTGGATAACAGAATAACTGTGTGGGTCGGTGTCGTTCTGTACATTTCGGGCATCCATGCGTGGAACGGAACGATTCCCAGTTTCGAACCGAATCCCAGGAATAACAGCAGGATAAGAATCGAAGACAGTGTCGTTCCGACCAGTGAAGATATACCTGCCCATTCCGAAAGTACGAATGTTCCGGTAACGGATGCCATGTATGCATAGGTTCCGATAAGCATCAGACCGCCGATGTGCGTTATGACGAAGAACATCCATCTGTGCTCTTCTTCCCCGGGTTTATCGTTCATCAGGAACGTAAGCAGCGAAACGCATTCCCAACCGATCAGAAGAACGGCAACGGTGTCCGCACACATACAGAGCATACACGCGATGTACAGAGCATTCATAGATGCAAGATATCTGCCGTTCATAACATGCGAAGAACCTGCCATATGCAGTATCACAAGAAGGAACACAGCGGACGATACAGACATCATCAGCGCCGATATGCCGTCTATGAGTATTCCGTACGGACCTATTGCCGATTTCAGAGGAATCATTACCGAAATATCGGAACAGATGCAGTGTATCGGGAACGTCATTATCCCGATACAGCATGAAATTCCGCACAGAATCATCTGCAGTTTACACACAGATTCCTTTGTCTTTGTCAATCCCGGTAACATACCGGCAAACGGCAGTATCAGCATCAGAAACACCGATACCGCTGCCAGTGTCGGATTGTCATTGCATATTACAGACAGGGAATCCATTGTAACGGAGCGACTGCTTATGTTATAATATTTATAAACCTTTCTTTCAGCCGGATGATGTTTCAGCCGGAATAATTCTGTATCGGCACCTGTACGGAATTACGATTGACAGAAGATTGTATATTGCCGATACATTTCCCGAATACAGGCAAAGGAGCATCCCGAATGAATATTACAGTCTATCTCGGCGCATACGAAGGAAACGACCCGTCTTTACGTAAAGCGGTACAGGAACTCGGAACATGGATCGGCACAAGCGGAAACACATTGGTTTACGGCGGATCCAAAACAGGATTGATGGGTGAAATTGCGAAAAGCGTTCTCGAAGCCGGAGGAAAAGCAATCGGTGTTGAGCCGCAGTCGTTTATTGATGAGGGTTTTCAATACGAAGGACTGACCGAATTGATTGTAACCGAGGATATGTCCGAACGTAAGAAGAAAATGATTGAACTCGGAGATGCGTTCATTGCATTCCCCGGAGGTACGGGAACATTGGAAGAGATTTCCGAAGTGATGTCGAAGGTTTCACTGAAACACATCGACGCACCCTGTATTCTCTACAATCTGAACGGTTACTATCGGAACCTGAAGATGCTGTTGGATCACATGACGGAGATGGGCCTGTCTTCGGAAGAAAGGCAGAAAGGAATCTATTTCGCTGAGAATCTTGAAGAGATCAAAGAAATTCTATTAAAATAACTAAAACGTTTTGAAAATACGAATCCCCGACCGGGAAAACCCCGGTCGGAAAAAGATTCATTCTTTCTTTTCGGGTTTGATTCTTACGTCCACTGAATTGCAGTGTGCGTAGAGTCCTTCGGATTTGGAGATCTTCCTGATAGTGGGCCTGATTACATCCAAACCTTCCTTCGTAAGCATCTGCACTGTGGAAGTCTTCCTGAAGTGCGCTACGTTGAGTCCCGAATACAGTTTCGCACCGCACGCAGTCGGAAGAACGTGGTTCGTACCCGAGGCGTAATCTCCCGCCGCAATCGGTGTGTACGGTCCGACGAAGATGGAACCTGCGTTCCTTACTTTCGAAAGAACGTCCATAACATCCTTTGTCTGAATGGAAAGGTGCTCGGGTGCGATATCGTTCATCATTTCAATCGCAATATCCATGCTGTCCGCCACGATGTAACCGGAGTTTTTCATTGCAGCGGTGATGATTTCCTTCCTGGGTGCATCTTTGACCTGTTTTTCAATCTCTTTATCAACTGCGTCGACAACTTTCTTCGAATCCGTAATCAGAATGAAAGCAGACATGGGGTCGTGCTCGGCCTGTGCAACCAAATCCGATGCAACAAACGCAGGATTGCATGAATCGTCTGCGAGAATACCTGCTTCCGAAGGTCCTGCGGGGAAGTCGATCTCAATCTTTCCTCTCAGAAGGGTCTTTGCCGCGGTAACGAACACGTTTCCGGGTCCGACAATCTTCTGAACCGGTTCTATGGATTCGGTACCGAGTGCCATCGCCGCAATAGCCTGAATTCCGCCGATTGTGTAGATTTCATCAACACCGGCGATATCCAATGCAACCAACGTAACAGGATTGACAGGTGCGGGAGTACAGCATATCACTTCATCGACACCCGCAACACGTGCGGGAATGACACACATCAGTGCTGTCGAAGGATACGATGCCCTTCCTCCGGGAATGTAGCATCCGACTCTCTCCAACGGAGTACTCTTTACACCCAACGTGATTCCGGGTTCCACCTCAGACAGCCATAAATCCTGCGGGAGCTGCATCTTGTGGAATCTTTCAATATTGTATGCAGCGTTCTCAAGCTCCTCGACGAGTTCGGGATCCACTTCTTCATACGCTTTTTCAATCTCCTCACGTGAAACCTGGAGTTTCTTGAGTTTGATTTTATCGAATTTCTCAGTGTAAGCTTTGACTGCCTTATCTCCGTCCTTCTGAACATCCGCAATGATATTTCTCGCGGTTTCAAGGACGTCATCGACCTTCGATGAACGATTCGTCTGCCAGAATCCCTCTTCGAGTTGCTGCAACATGATTTCTCTCTATAATATCGTTCGATATAAACAATGCGGACCGCACAGACCATTGATTATATACCGAAATGCGAATTCCGACTGTATCGGCTGAGGTCATCCAATGAACATAATCGTAGTCGGCATCGGTAATGTGGGATACATCGTGACCGAAGTACTGTCACAGTACCACGACGTCATGATAATCGACAATGACAAAGCGACAATTGAAAAAGCCAAGAGCCTTCTGAATGTTTCCGTCCTTTACGAAGACGGTTCCAACCCGAAGGTTCTGAGAAGTGCCATCGAACGTCACAATGTCGACATTGTCGTCAGTACCACGGGAAGAGATGATGACAATCTTCTGATTTCTATGCTCTCCAAGATGATCAAGCCCGGAATCAAGACCATTGTAAGAGTCAGAAATCCCGATTTCGCAATAGAACCGTCGCCCGAGACGGTGGATCAGATCATTTCTCCGGAAATCATGATCGCCAACAAAATGGCCGAGTTGGCTCTTCTTGAAAATGCCGTCGATTACGAAAGCATCGAAGCCATGGATTTAGGCTTGGCATTGTTTGAAGTAACGGACGATCACAAAGAAATCATCGGAAAGATGAGTATCGACATCAAAAAGCCGAAAGACTGTACAATCGTCGCAATCTACCGTGACGACGAAATCATCATCGAGCATGATATGACCGTTATTCACGTCGGAGATCTGATTCGTGTTCTCGGTTCTCCGGAGAGTATCCATGAATTCAACGATATGATGGGTGTCAGCCGTCCTGCGAATGAGTTCGTTATCATCGGGGGAGGCGTAGCCGGTTCTCAGACCGCAAAACTCCTCGAATCAAGGAAAAGATACGTAAAACTCATCGAATCCGACCGCAGAAGATGTACGGAACTTGCCAAAGAATTAACTTCGACGGTTATCGTCAACGGAAGCGGTGTCGATCCTTATCTTCTTAAGTCTGAAAATGCGGGAAGAGCGGATGTTATCATCGCAAGTACCGACACCGACGAAACAAACCTTCTTTCGGGTCTGATGGGGAAGAAACTCGGTGCGTACAAGATTGTCAGCAGATATTCGATGATTGAATACGAAGATATTTTCGAATATACAGGAATCAAAACAATCGTCGGAAACCACCGTGTAATCGCAAACGGCGTTACCAAAACACTCATCTCAAGCGACAAAGCCATTCTCAAAATGAGAAATCCGGATGAATTATTCTTCACAGTCAACGTCAATCCGAGATCGGATGTGTGTAACGAACACACAGGAGATGTCAAATTACCGAAGGGATGCCGTCTCACATGCATTATCCGTAACGATGAGAAGGTATACCCCGACATGTACACCAAATTCCAGGCCAACGACCGTGCCATCCTGTACACGCATAACGCAAACAAGAGCAAACTCGAAAGGATGTTCGGTACCCGTATCGATATCGACGTGTGAATAAGATGAAATTCAAACTCAGACTGAGGAAGAGAGAAAGTCTCACGCTCAAGACAATGGGCCTCACTCTTGTGACCTTTGCCGTCGTGATGATACCGTCCCTGCTGTATCAGATCGAAGACGGCTGTGACACATCGATATTCCTCACTCCGATGATCATTCTGCTGATTGTGGGCGCTCCTCTCGTCTTTATGACGAAAATGCCTACGACCATGGATCCGGTCTTTATGCTGGCGAACATGGTTTTAATGTGGGGTGCCGCCGTCGCATGCGGTTCGTTACCGTTTATGATGTACGGTTTAAGTCCGATTGACAGTATTTTCGAATCAACTTCCGGTGTAATGACCGCTGGTTCTTCCATTATTTCCAGCGTTCATGAATTGGACAGAGGAATAATTCTGTGGAGAGCCGTTCTGCAGTGGATCGGAGGTATTGCGATTATCGTTATGTTCATTCTCGTTCTGCCTACAATCGGTTTCGGTAACAGAGCATTACTTGTGAATGAAACATCGGGTTCGGATGCCGGTAAAGTATCAATCAAACTCAGAGACACAGGAAAACAGTTCATTACGGTATATTCCGTTGCGACAATGGTCATACTGATTGTTTTGACCGTATGCGGACTGTCTTTCTTCGATTCGTTCTGTATTTCGTTATCAACAATATCTCTGGGAGGATTCGCACCCACCGACAACAGTGTCTCGGAATACAGCGATATAATCAAGATTGTCATTATCATTGCTTTATTATTCGGAAGTACGAACTTCTATCTTCACTACAAGTCGGTTATTTCCAAAAAGATAGCGTATTTGGGAAGCGAAGAATTCAGAGCAATGCTTGTAATCATGGGGTTGCTGCTGCTGGTTTGTGTTCCGTATCTTCTCGCAAATACAGACGATTCTTTGATTAACATTATATTCAACACAATATCCGCCGTAACGACTGCATCGTTTGCGGCATCGGATTATTCACTGTATCCGATAGCGATTGTTTGTGTGTTTTTCGCAATAACTATCATCGGAGGTTCCGCAGGTTCTACGGCAGGAGGTCTGAAAGTCAACAGACTTTTGATTTCAGTGAAAAATATCTACAACGAAATCCAGAGACTTCTCCATCCGAATGCCATTTATGACGTGAAAATGGACGGAAAGAGTGTCGACAGTGTTTACATATCGTCGACGATGATGATTCTGGTAATCTTTCTGATTACGATGCTCGTTTCCACAGGTGTTTTCCTGTTCATGGGACTTCCGTTCGATGTTTCCATACTCACGGCAATCAGCAGCCTTACATGTTACGGGGCATCGGTCGGACCGTACGGACCCTTCGGTTCGTTCTCTGCATTCACGGATGCTGCAAAAATTTTCATGTGCATCCTGATGTGGATCGGACGTGTCGAAATTGTTTCGGCACTTATCATATTCACTCCGGGTTTCTGGAGAGAATTCAGATTATCCGTGAAAAACATCAGGAGGAAGCCTTCTTCCCAATCGAGGAGGTAATCCTGCATGCGTCAAGGATACGCATAGCTGCGGGATTGAGAGGGTCTTTGTTGTTGATGACTCCGGCGAAAAGTTTCGCTTTCTTCGTTTCGCCTTTTTCGATAAGACACATCGCCATTGTTTCCAATGCGGAAATATTGGAATAATCCACATGCAACGCACGGTTTGCATAATTTACCGCTGCGGGGATTTTTCCCGACATATACATCACATAAGCCTGCAGTGCGAGTGAATCCGCATTTTTCTTGTCGAGATGTTCTTTCGCCAGTTTTACTGCGGCTTTGACATCTCCTTTCCTGAGAAGTACAGCGGCCAAATTGTGTAAAGTCTCCGGAGTTTCTCCGTCTTCTTTCACGATTTTTTCCGCTTCCGCAAGTGCTTTTGTGTACTCGCCTACGGAACAGAGAATGTTACAGAAAAGAATGCTTTCCTCGATTGTATCGCATCCGCGTTCTGTCATTAATTCCAAAGCATCTTCGGATTCGCCGATTATCATCAGCGTTCTTGCAATTTCAGGTACCTTCGGACGGTCGTCACGGTAATCCTTCATCAGTTCGTAAGCATCCTCGGCCCTTCCGAGTGCTCTTACCGATAAACCGATATCGAAACGGAGAACATCGTCTTCGGAAACAGAATCCAAAACGGAATCGACGATATCCTGACATTCATCCTCGCATTCGATGACTTTCAGTAACGATGCGCATTTCAGCTTAACATTGACATCTTCGGAAGACGAAGCCAAATCAACGGTTTTCCTGCACGCATCATCGTAATTCTCTTTCCTGATGTCCTCGGCGATGTCGCTGAATGCCTTTTCGATATCCATCGCGGAGCGTATCTCCGATTCGGTTTTAAAACCCACGTAAGAATCTATTCTTCAATGAGTTCTTTTATGACTCTCCAGAAGAAAGTAGGCTTGAACAGACCGATGCTGAACAGGAATAACCAAACCAGTCCGAGTATGACAACTATGGGCTCCCATAATTCGAATTCAAACCTCATCACGGCGAACATTCCCAGACAGAGCATAATGAACGTAATCGCAGACTGAATTCCGCGGTCTTTGTTCATATCTCTCATTGTGTACAGAATTACACCCATTGTCGCAAGAATACCGAATGTTGTTGCGAAGAAATAGTGGTATGCACCTGTACTGAGATTGAAAATACCTACAAACGACAGGAAAATACCCGAAGACGATGCAATATAGGCACCGACAACTCCTCCCCCGGTATCCTCTTTTGCAAGAAGATAGAAGAACAGCAGTAACAGAATACCCGTCACGACACAGCCTACATTAAAGAATACGGATGTAATCGCAACCGAAGAAATTCCCATGTCCGACAGCGACATGGTACCGAAAATCCAATTCGGATCGGCACTCGCGGCAATGGCCCACATTCCGGCGAAAAACAGCGAAATCACCATTCCGAAACGGCCCAACGTCTCTGCATTCATACCCGCGACACCTCTGAATAAAAGGATAGCTGATTGGATTTATCTTTTGTCCTATACATTGCGGTAAAACGGAAGATATCCTCTGCAAAAATGCACGTGTTTATCTACTCCGCAACCGATGCATGATACATGAGGCTGAAATACGTTGCCGTCTACGGACTGTTCGGCAGTTATGATAACATCATCGAACTGAACGATGAAGGTCTTACATTCATCCATTCGCTCAACGGAATGGGTAAAAGCATGACCCTGAGACTCATCTGCATGCTGTTCGACGGTGACGAAGAAGGTCTCCTTTCGATTCCGTTCCAGAGAATGAATTTGGAATTCAGTGACGGAACGATTATCTTCGTAGACAGAAGAAACGGTCTTCAGGTACGTATTTCCAAAAACGAAGTGGATCTTGATACGACTGTTGCAAAAGTCGGCGAAATGTACGATGTTCTGTATCTTTCCGCGGAAAGAAACGTCACCTACGGAAAAGACGGTTCCGTAAAGAGTACGATCGATGTTCTTCAGGACGATATCAACGGGCGTCTTTCCTCTTCTTCCGATAATTCCGAAATTACAATCGGAGAGAAAATGTGCGAAGACCTCGGAGAAGAGGAATTCATCAACAGATGCAGGGACATCAAAGCGAAGATGGATTTCATCGAAGATGCGGGAATCAAAGCAAAACTCCCTTCCGACATCAGATTCCCTCCGAAAAGGATGGAGTATTCGGAAAACAAAGAAAAGTACAGAAAACTCGCAGCTTCGCTTTCTGAATGGATTGATAAAAATTACATTTTCGCGGAATCGTTGGTTACGTATCTCGATATTATCAACAGCATGTTCACAAACAAGAAAATCGCCGTCAACGACCGTAAAAGACTGATTGCAGTTCTTAACGACGGAAATACTATCTCACTTAACAGACTTTCAGCCGGAGAAAAACAGCTGATGATAATCTTCTATGAACTTCTGTTCCTGACACATCCCGAGATGACGGTAATAATCGACGAACCCGAGATTTCACTTCATGTAGGGTGGCAGCAGAAACTCTGCGGTCTTTTCCTTGACATAAGCAGAATAAGAAAAATCGATCTGCTTGTAGCGACACATTCCCCGCAGATCATCCACGACAGATGGGATCTGGCACTTGAGCTGGGGGCCGATCATGCGTGACCGCATAAACGCCGACGACATAGCCAATACGGTGTCGATGCTGAGATCTTCCTTCAAAGGAACGATTGTAGTCGTCGAAGGTTCTACGGACAGCAGATTATACGGTAAATTTCTTGATAAAGAAAATACGGAAACTGTAATCGCACACTGCAGACAGAACGTAAGCGGAGCGGTAAGAGAATCCGTAAAAAGAAAAAACGATAACAAAGTGATAGGAATCATCGATTCCGATCTCGACCGCATCAACAATGTGAAGAAAGAACCTCCCATCTTCCAAACGGATGCACGTGACAGCGAAGGCATGATGTTCATGAGCAGTGCTTTCGACGACGTTATCGCAGAATACTCAGATGAAGAAAAACTGAGTGCATTTGTGAAAAGATACGGAGATCCGAAAAAAGCAATCTACAATGCGTGTTATCCTCTCGGAATCTTAATGCAGATTTCGGACAGAGAAGGAATGAATCTTTCCTTCAAGAATCCTCCTTTTGAGTATTTCATCGACCGCCGTTCGCTGAAATGCGATATAAGAAGAATGTGCGAACATATCGCAGACAGAAGCGAAAATTCATGGATTCCTCCTGCAAAATTAACGAACAAAGTCTTTGACGAAAAAAAGTACAATCCCGTCATCGTCTGCAGAGGTCACGATATCGCAGACGTATTCGCACTGGCACTGAGGGAAACATTCGGAAGTTACAACGCCAAAAACATCACGGGAAATCAGGTATCCGGTGCACTGAGATTAGCCTACGACAAAGAAGATTTCCGTAAAACGGACTTATTCTCAACGACGGACAAGTGGGCGGAAGAGAAGAAAATTCCGTTATGGAATGAAATCAGAATCTGAATTCTTCCTTCTTCAGACCTTCCGCGGTGCTCATGAGTTTCTGAACTTTTCTTTCGCTTTCGTCGAGAATCTTTCTGCATCTTTCCCTGAGTTCCACAGCTTCGGCATAAATGCTGAGACTTTCGTCAAGACTGAGGTTTCCGCCTTCGAGTTTTTTAACGAGTTCCTCAAGCTTGTTCATTGACTCTTCAAAAGACATTTCATTTGTATCTGCCATCATCTCACTTCCGTAATATCCGCCGCGGCTTCGCCGTCTTTCATTTTAATCGTAATCTTCTCACCTACGGAAAGTCCTTTCACCGATGTAATCACTTCTCCGTCGGCGTTTCTTATCATTGTGTATCCTCTGTCCAACACTCTGTTGGGATCAAGACCGCTGAGGATACCGTCTGCGGCCTCCAACTGCATCGATTTTTCTTTCACGACAGATGTAATGGATCTGTCTGATCTTCCCGTAAGATCGTCGAGATGCATTAAATTCTGATTCACTCTGTCCGCAAGACGCCTCGGATCCAATTTCATATCTGCTGTGTGGAATCTCAGTTTGTCTGCGTTTAATCTGTTTCCGAGACCCACATCCATGCGGAGACACAGATGATCGAAATTACTTCTCAACGAAGAAACAGTAATCTGCGCATTTTTCGGAGAAATTCTTCCCTCTGCGCTTTCAAATCTCGCTCTCATTGCGGAAACAACGCCTTCCAATGACATTCCCGCTCTCCTCATGAGGTTGTTGATGTTACGTAATTCGTCGCTTCTGTCGGGAGTCGCAATCATTGCCGCCGCAGTGGGTGTTTCCGCATACTTGTCGGCAGCCATATCCGTGAGGGATTTGTCGGTTGCGTGACCCACGGCGGAAATTACAGGTACTTTTGAGGCAACAACCGCTCTTACGACATCTTCCGAGTTGAATGCGGAAAGATCCTCTTTCGAACCTCCGCCCCTCCCTACGATAATAACATCCACACCGATTTTGTTGAGCATTTCTATTCCGGAAACAATCGATTCCGGTGCACCGTCACCCTGTACGGTTGCCGGAGCAAGTAAAATGTCAACAGGGAATCTTCTCGCCGTTGTGTCGATGATATCTTTAATCACCGCACCTGTGGGAGATGTAACAACTCCGATTACCTTCGGGAATCTGGGAGGTTCTCTTTTTCTTTCAGCGTCGAATAAACCTTCTTTGAGGAGTCTTGCAGTAAGTTCTTCCAGTTTCTTCTGTAACTCTCCCTTTCCGTACTGTGAAAGAGATTCCACGTTAAAACTGAAAGAACCGCCTTTGGTGTAATACGAAGCGGAACCGAATGCACAGACCGTCAGTCCGTCTTTCACTTCGAAATTAACTCTCGAAGCGGCATATCTGAACAAAGTACAGCGTACCACTGAATCTTTATCCTTCAGATCGAAGTAGATATGTCCGGAAGAAGCCCTTTTCGCACCGCTTACCTCTCCGATGACGGATATGTTACGTAATGCATCGGTGTACGTGACAACGGAATTCACGCGCTCGTTGAACTGTGTGACCGTGAGTTCCTCCGCCATGATTCAGTAAATGCGGACGGATGTTATTATTGTGTCGGATTCACTGCCATTTGCCGACAAAGCGATACCGTCACCGACGGACATGATTATCTATGATATCGCCGCTAATCCGTTCATGGCCTGCGAAAGTGCTGAAATGAACATCGAAAGGATCTCCGAACATTTATCCGAGGATTGTAAGCAATTCTCTGAGAAGATCCTAGAGGTTTACAACGCACCGTTCGCAAGAGATCTCGGAATAGAGATTGAAAAAATCTCTTCGGATGAAGTTTCTCTTTATCTCGACATTCAGCCGAAGCACATCAACAGCCGCGGTTTCGTACACGGTGGCGTAATCTATACGCTTATGGACCACAGCCTCGCATTCGCTTCGAATCTCTGCGGAGAGGCCGTAGGGCAGAGTTCGAACATCATCTACCACAGACCCGTAAAAGAAGGAAGGCTGTATTCCAAACTCACAATCATCAACAAGTCAAAAAGTCTGCTGATTTATGATGTAAAAGTCACCTGCAACGGCAAACTCATCGCATCTTCCACACTGACCGCATTCAGGCTCCCGGGGGACGGAAGATGAGAAGATCCTGTCCTTACTGCGGGGAAGAAGTACCTTCTTTCAGCCTGACATGTCCGAAATGCTACCGTGAGATTCCCAGGGAAGAGAAAAAGGAAGAACGCCGCAGAGGCCCTTCCGTTCCCAACGACAGGGCACCCGCTACGCAGACTTACAGCAGAACGATTATTCTCGTACTTGCAATCCTGCCGGCACTGTTCGGAATCATGGGTATGGCTCAGATTTATCAGAAGAAGACGAAGAGAGGACTCAAATTCCTCGCAGTCGGATTGGCTTCGTTTCTGATCATGGCTTTCTGTATGTACCAGATGATTACATCGGGCGGATGGGCTTTCCTCCTCTTCGGTCTTGCCGTGATATCCCTTTTGGTATACTTGGGAACATTCATCGCACAACTGTTCGACGCATATGCCAGATCGCTGTTTAACTTCAGGTAAATAACCTAAATAACAGTAATAACAGCAATGCGTTTATTAATCATCACAGACGTCGTGATACCTATGATAGGTTCAGCCAAAAGTATCGATGAATTGTACGACGAAGTGAAGGATTATGACGTGGTGCTGTGCAACGATGCCCCTCTTGCGCTGGCACTGAACAACAGATTGGATGTTACAAGAATAGGCAATTTCGCCGTCACTCCGAGACAGTTGGCCGGAGACATGGCGTTGGACATCTTAGGATACGGACTGTGCGACGATGTCGAAACCGTATGGAAAGTCTCGGAAATCACAGGTTTCAGATTAAGATACGTTCACGGTGAGATTGAAAACATCAAAACAATGATGAAGTACACCAACGACGTCAGAAACAAGTTGGGAAAGATGTCCCAGAGGATATATGACGAATTCATCGAAATGCCTACTCTCGAGAAAGCGATGATGACCTTCGATGTCAGTAAATCCGATATCTACGACGGGAAGAAAGTTGCGGTAATCGGTTTGGAACTTTTCGACAATCTCGATAAACACTTCGTACCTTCTCCCGGAAAATACGAAGATATCAATCTCTTCAAAAGAGGCTCTTACGAAATAGACGAGATAAGAGAACTCAGCAACGACCGTCAGATTGCTGAAAATGTCGTAAGTCTTATCAACAGAGACAACGCAAAAGATGTCGCAATCGTTCTCGATGTCGGCGGAAACATCGCCAACGCAGTGCGCTCCGCACTCTACAGAAAAGAACTTCCGTTCATCAATTCCCTTTATCTCAAAGATCTGAATCATGTGAGGGATTTCCTCGAATTCATTTCGCTTTCGTTATCATTCGAAACCGTGAAAGTATCGCAGATCAGAGAATTACTCTCAACATACGGCGGTTACATCAACTCAAAGTACGACGAATATCTCGCAAACAGTTTCTCAACCTTCTGTGACAACGAGAGAACAAAAGAATTGCTGCAGGTCATGAAAGACATCTGCAGCATGACATATCTGCAGGTGTGCGATGCAGTCGCAAAAGGAAAAAGCGCATCGCAGATCAAAGTCCTTCTCGGAGACCTCGATCTGAAAGAGAAAGTTGTCAACAGTGCGGACACATCGGATATGATCTACGCCGTCAACAACATCAACGACCTCAAGCACAACGAAGAAATCCCTGACAACGAGAAAGAAGGCGTTCTTCTTGTAGACTGTAAGAATTCGGTTTACATCGACCGTCCCGTTGTGTTCTATGTGGGAATCGGACAGGAGTGGGAAAGAGATCTCAGTTTCCTGAATATTGTCGATTACAGATTGAAAGATGAAGAAAACGACAGGAATCTTGTCAAATTCCAGGTACTTCTGCAGCAGGGAAGCAGGAGAATCTACGTCGTAAACAGCATAAAAGACGGTGAAAAACCGAAACCCTGCGGTTATTTCGATCTGTTACTCAGTAAAACCGCATCGAAATTCGACGAAGTCTGCGGAAACATCGTTTCCGGACCCTGGGTAGCGACACCGGAACCGAAGATATTGGAATACGGAGAAATCTGTTCGGATGACGAGAAAGGCAAACCGTTCTCAAAGACTTCGTACGACAATTTCGCTTCATGTCCGAGGGAATTCATGTACGGAGTCATTCTCGGCAGCCCCGATAAGAACAGTACCGTCGTAGGAAACATGCTTCATGAATATGCCGAATTCAGGATAACATACCCGGAACTCGCAAAGAAACATCCTATTGATTATTATTCAGATATAATCACAGAGAAATGCTGCGGATTGTTCTCCCCGGAAGCACGTGCCGTCGAATCCTCGAAG
>CAZDCU010000009.1:0-45452 GCA_964504055.1 uncultured Methanomassiliicoccales archaeon | reverse complement strand
GTCACTCCGAAGGGCCCGATGTGGGTTAACACTGTGAAAATTCACAATAACGGCAAAACAGAAGAAAAACACCTTCTGAAAGGGCAATCCTTTCCCGGGAAAATTCGAAGCAATACGGCCGCCGTACAGTCAAATCAACGCAGTCAAACGGTTTCCCGATGTAAACCGCAGAAAATGAATCAACATATCATCGGAATATCTATCTGGCACCCGATTAGATAACATTTATAACGTTATATTAAATCCTGACAGCGATGACATCCGGAAGGAAAGAAAGAGTCGTGATTTCCTGCGTTACGTTCGACGTAGCCAAAATCGTGTCGCCGATTCAGTACTACGAAGCGAGCAGAGCCCACCTCATCCATTACGCCAGAACGGATATCTACAAAGAATTCTACGACGAAGTCTGCAAACGCATCAGCGAATCTATGCCCAAGTGTGAAATCGTCGAACACGAAGCGGAAGTTTTCGATTTCTCGAAAATGATGAACGTCGTATCCGGAATCATGGAAAAGGAGATGTCAACCGAAGGTACATGTCCCGACATCTATGTCAACGTCTCCGCCGGAACTTCTGAATATTCCGCCGCATCGTTAATGGCGTCTATGATGCACGACGGCGTGATGCCTTTCAACGTTCCCACCGAGAAATATACGGTGTCTACCGACATGATCAAAGAAATCTATTACAGCGAGGGGCGTCCCGCAGGATTGTCTCTTACGGTAAAAGAACCGAAACTTATATCCACGTTCTCCATGGAAATGCCCGACAGAGGACAGGTAATCGGTTTGGGAATCATAAAGAGGCGTCTGAAGGAAAAAGAACCGATCAGTGCCGCAGCGGTTATCCCGGAATTGGACGAACTGGGACTGATTAAATGCACCAACACCCCCGGTACAAACAAACCCAATCAGAACACACTGATGAACTATCAGCGTAATTTTGTCGATAAATGGATTGCAAACGGCTGGGCGGAAAGAATCTCGAAAAGAGGAATGAGAATCACTCCCGACGGCGAAGCCGTGCTGAAGATGTTCCTTGATTTATGATTCGGGATTGAAATTATCGCGGGGACATTCGGGACATTTGTTCAGATTCTCTTTCGAACCCTGCATTGCGTAGATCTCATCGACCATACCCGTCTGCTTCGCGAAACAGCATATTTCACATAAAGTATCAACAAAATTGGAACCTTCCATCATCGCATCCGCGCATGATGCCAATTTTTCATAAAACAGATTCCTGTAGACACTGTTTTCAATGTAGACATTCCCGCCCCTCAGTCCTTTAATGTACTGGGAAACGGCGGCACTGGTGACGCCGAACATCTTCGCCACCTTTGCCTGGGTAAGTCCGTGTGATATTACCAACTGCCTCGCAAGTTCTCCCCTCGCTGTAGGGAGTATCTCGGAAACAATCAGTTCGCACGGCATCTTCATGATATTCCCTTGTAAAGGATTATCATACATAAATGTGACTTAACACCGTTTTATCCCTTGGCAATCCACGGCGTTTCCCATTTCCACGGTTCGATAAGGCCTGTGTAGATTGCGATACCGACAACAGCTGCAGGTGCTCCGCACCTGTCCAGAGCTTCGGCATCTTCTTTCGATGAGACTCCTCCGGATGCGATGACTTTGTGCGGGCATTTTCTGATAAAATCCTCTGCCTGTTTTGTGTCAATACCTTTACCCTGACCTTCAACATCGATGTTTGTGTTCAGAACACCTGCGAGAGGAAGATTTCTGATACTGTCAAACATTTCATCTACGGTTATCGGAGAAACGTCCTGCCATCCCTTTACGGTTATGCGTCCGCCTTTGGTATCCAAAGAAAGAACAATCTTGCCGGGATATTTTTCGGCCATTTCTTTAAGCCAATCTGGCTCTTTGATTCCTTTGGTCCCGATGATGATTCTGTCGACACCTGCATCGATCAATTCCCTGATGGTTTTCTCATCTCTGATTCCGCCCCCGACCTCGGTCGGAACGCCGGATTCTTTAATGATTTTCTTGATTACTTCGATGTTGTTTTCCTTACCGAAGGCACCGTCCAAATCAACAAGATGAAGATATTTTGCGCCTTTCTCAACCCATGATTCGGCTACGCTCAGAGGATCGTCTATGACAATCTTCTGACTTCCGGGAACTCCTCCGACCAATTGTACAACCTTGTGGTCGAGCATATCGATTGCCGGAATAATCATCATTTGGACTCCTCCGCAAATTGGATGAAATTCTTAAGGAATTTCATTCCCGATACACTGCTCTTTTCGGGGTGGAACTGCGAACCTACGATGTTCTTCTTTCTGAAGAATATCGGGTAATTTACGCCTTCATATTCACAGTAACCTTTCACCGCATCTTTATCGGTTGGATTTCCGTAATATGAATGTGTGAAATAGAAGAATCTGTTGTCGATTCCTTCGAACATGGAATCATCGGAAACAACCGTGTTCCAACCCATCTGCGGAATCTGTTTCGCTTTGAGTTTTTCCACTCTTCCGCTTATAAGTCCCAGTCCGGGAAGTTCTCCTTCATCCGAACCTTCCATAAGAATCTGCATTCCGATGCAGATCCCGAGACACGGTACTCCCGACGATAATCTTTCGGTGATTGTTTCTCTGTAAGGGAGAAGGGTTTCCATCACTCTGTCGAAGGCTCCGACACCCGGAAACGCAATACATTCGGCATCGGAGAGTTTACTCATATCCGATGTAACAGTTACATCGGCACCGCATCTCTCCAACGCTCTTCTCAGAGAATGGAGATTACCAACGCCGTAATCGGCGATGGTTACTCTCAGCATCCCTCAATCACCTCTGCCATGCATTTGAGCAGAAATTCGTTCATCTCTTTTGTGCCGACAGTCATCCTTACGCAGTTTTCAGTTCTCCTCTTGGAGCCGAAATCACGTATGAGGATGCCTTTCTTCTTCAGACCTTCGACCATTTCCGTGTGGTCGATAGGAGATCTTGCAAGAATGAAGTTGGAATCCGAGGGGAACGGTTCGAATCCGAGTTTACGTAAACCTTCGGTGAGGATGGGCCTCTGTTCTCTGACCATTGAAACGCTTTTCTTGATGAAATCCTGATCCTTCACTGCAGCTGTCGCTGCGGCTTCGCTGATCATATTCAGCGAATAGGGAATCTTGACATCGTTCATCATTCCCGCCACGTTCTTGTTGGAAACGGCATAACCCACTCTCAGAGCAGCCATTGCATATGCTTTGGAGAATGTTCTCAGAACAACGAGATTATCAAACTCATTTACTCTTCTGACCATGGAATCGTCTGCGTATTCTGCGTAAGCCTCATCGACGACCATGATTCCTTTGAACTGCGAAAGAATTTCTTCCAAATCCTTCGGTCTGAATGAGTTTCCCGTAGGATTGTTCGGCGAAGGAATGAGCATAACTTTGGCATCGGTTTTCAGCATTGCATCGACGTCAAGCTGGAAATCTTCGGCAAGATCGACAAAACACGTCTTTCCGCCGTTCATTGATATGAAGTAATCGTACAGTGTGTACGAAGGAATTGGAATCGCGGATGTGTCTCCCCACTCCGTGAATGTTTTGAAGATTAAATCCAACATCTCATCGGAACCGTTTCCGGCAACGAAATTTTCGGTTTCCAGATTGTAAAGGTCTGCAAGAGCTCCTCTGAGATTGTCCGAATATGTGTTCGGATATCCGTTCAGTCCGTCGACGGGGCGTCTGAGGTATTCCATTGCCGCGGGGTTGCTGCCGAGCACATTCGTGTTGGTATCGAGCCTCAGGGCATCTCCTACCTTCGGATTGTAATATCTTTCGAAGCCCCTCGTCGTACTCCTCATAACGTCCCTTGACAGCATCACGGCACCAGCCTTTCAATGGGTAACGTAAGAATGCCTTTCGCACCGAGTTTCTGAAGAGTGTTGACGGAATCGAAAAGAGTACTGCTGTCCACAACAACGTGAATCGCCACCATATCATCTCTTCCGCTGATGTTCATAACCGTAGGCCCTTCCAATCCGGGGAAGAGTTTGTCGATTTCATCCATTTTTGAAACAGGAACGTCCGCCATGAGGTATTTCTTGTTCTCTGCATCGAGAACACTCCTTACGGAATTGACAATATCCGTGATTGCAGCTCCGTTGGTCTCCATCGCTTTCTCGGATGTGACCATAACAGCCTGAGATTTTACGATGGATTCGATTTCAACCAGCCTGTTCATCTTAAGAGTTGCACCGCTTGAAACAAGATCGACGATGATATCGGATACTCCGATGTACGGCATAATTTCGGCAGCACCGGATACGTTGACGATTTCCACCTTCTTTCCTTTGGATTTGAAGAATCTTTCCGTAATGTTGGGGAACGATGTTGCCACGCGGCATCCGTCTTTGATATCGTCTACAGTTTTAATTCCCGACTGTTCCGGCACGGCGACGGAGAGACGGCAGTGTCCGAACCTGAGCTCCAATACCTCTTTCAATTCAAATCCCGAATCGGCAATCTGATCCTGTCCCGTGATACCGAGGTCTGCTGCCCCGATCGCGAGGAATCTCGGGATGTCCTGCGCACGGACGAACATTATCTCGATATCCTGGTTCTTCGCTGTCACATAGAGCTTTCTGCCCCAGTCTTCTCCCAAGTCCAATCCGGATTTGAAGAGGAGTTCAATTGCTCTTTCGTGAAGCCTTCCTTTGTTCGGTACGGCCATTCTTAAGGTCATCAACTCGCCTCGTCCGCATAATATGCATGTACGATAAAAAACCCACGATAAAGAATGTCTAAGAGAATTGTCAGACACATTCGTGGGGACGGGCGGAGCCCGTCCCCGAATGTATTCAGTGTTTGCTGTCTTTGGCGAGATAGAATGCTTTCATCGCTTTGTACAACATGTAGATATCGGCTTTCGACGTAATCTCGAAGGGAGAGTGCATTGAAAGCACAGGCACTCCGAAGTCGACTGTATCGATATTATGCGATGCAATGTACACAGCGACCGTTCCTCCTCCGCCGTTGTCAATCTTTCCGAGTTCTCCTACCTGCCAGACGATGTTGTTTTCATCCATCGTCTTGCGGATGAAAGCCATCATCTCTGCGGATGCATCGTTCGTGGAATACTTTCCTCCGGCTCCGCCGTATTTGGAGATAGACGGACCGCGGTTGAGATACGAACAGTTCATTCTCTCGAAGTTCTCTCCGAATGCGGGGTCGTATGCGGAGTTCACATCACACGAAATGCACATGGATTTCGCAAGAACATGTCTCAGTTCCGCACCGTAAGCGGATGCGAGTTCTTCGATGAAATCAATCAGGAACATGGAACTCAGACCTGTAGGTCCGTCGGATCCTGTTTCCTCTTTATCCGCAAGTACTGTGACTGTTGTGTATTCGGGATCCACAGTGTCGATTTCGGCCATGATGTTCGCGTATGCGCATACGCTGTCATCCTGACCGTACGCACCGATCATGGACCTGTCGAATCCGACATCTTTGGGTTTGAATGCAGGTACCGCACATAATTCCGCGGAAAGGAAATCGGATTCGTCGATTCCGTATCTCTCGAAAATGATGTTGGCTATGTTGAGTTTGACTTTCTGTGACACTTCGTCGTCATTGAAAGGCCAGCTTCCGATGAGGATGTTGAGCTGTTCACCCGTTATGATTTCATTGGCGGGCTTCTTCATCTGATCTCTTGCGAGGTGGGGAAGAAGATCTGTCACACAGAACGTAATATCGTCGGATTCCTCTCCGATTGCAATCTTCACTTTCTTTCCGTTTTTGAGGGAAACAACTCCGTGTAACGCAAGCGGAATCGCAGACCACTGGTACTTCTTGATTCCTCCGTAGTAGTGTGTCTTGAAGTATGCCAATTCCGTATCCTCAAACAAAGGAACGGGTTTGAAATCAAGCCTGGGACTGTCGATATGACTTGCACCGATTCTGACACCTTCGGAAATGTCCTTCTTACCGATTGTGACCATAATCAGGTTTTTACCGCGGTTGTTGTAGAAAACTTTCGAACCGCTCTTGTATTTTGTACCGGGAACGAATTCTTTGTATCCGTTCTTCTTGAGGAGAGGTATTGTGTAATCGACAACTTCCCTCTCGGTTTTGTTCATAAGGAACTCTTTGTATCCTTCGCAGAATTCCATGGATTCGTCAAGGAAACCGTGCTCCTTGGCACCTATGGATTCGGACTTCCTCAGAAGTTTCTCCTCGAGCTTCTTGCCTTCGGATTTTTTCTTCCTGTCAGCCATCTCTATCACCTTACGGTGATATCGTAGACGGCGATATTAGGATTTCCCAAAAATCATGTTATTATAAGTCAAAGCAAAGACTGTTTAAACAATCAGCCCGACTCAGGTTGAAAATGTGTATCCGCCGTTATGGACGGACAGCACATACTGTTTCGAACATCATTCTTTGAAAATAACGCTGAATTCCAGTTTGACATTAAGGAATGCAGATTGAGAGTCGGCTACATCTCCGCTGATTTTAACCTCGTATTCACCGGAACTGCCCTTGAACCAGTAGCCTTTACCGCTGTCGAGGTCGGATATATCTGCAGTCGTACTCAGCTTCTTGTTTTCGTTTTTAATGTAATATGTCGTCGAACTCAGTGATGCCGAAGGTTTGACTGTAACTTCCTTTGTTATCGGATCTTTGTCGGATCCGTTGAAAGGACCTGTAACCGATATCGTAACATCGTTGCTCGTAAATATGTGCCACGAAAGAGTAACGCCGAATGTGAAATCCTTATCTTTCGGAACAGTGAGACTGATGTCGAAAGTGCTGCCGGGAGTGGAAATATTGTCACTGGTGCTGTCTTTCTGACGAATGGTGACTTTTTCGTAGTCATCACCGAGGGTTTTATCCTCATCATACTTGAATTCCATCTCCTGTCCGGTGTTATTGTCGGCAAAATCGGGATTGGCTTCTTCAAGAGTGACAACGGGCAGCGGCACAAATTGGATGTTAATGTTTTCTTCCGTTATGAAAGACGTTTGAAGACAGACTGCGGGCTGAACGGCGAGAGTGAGTACGAGTACCGATACAAATGCTATCAGTACCGTGTTTCTCACTGTATTGCCGCTCATAACTCCCCGCTGTCTGTCGGTTTTACGTTTATTCGGTAAGTCCTTCTACCGAGATTGTGAGCTTTATCTCAGCAGGTGTCTTCAGTTTGACAATATCTTCCGTTACGTCCTTGTCATCTGACAGGGTCAAAGCGATGTTGAGTGTCAGTTCCTTGTCTTCAACGGTGACTCCGTTTGCCAAATCACCGGTTACGCCGGCGATTGTTGCTGTCGGCATAAGTCCGAGATCGGAGAGTGCTTTACACTCGAGTGTGACTGTTACCTTGTATTTGGTGTATCCGGAACCGGTATTGTCGGTAATCTTGATTGCTTTGTTTTCTGCGAAGTTGTAGGTGCCTTCAGCAACGTAGTAGGTCTTTGCATCTCCCTCGCTTGATCTGACTGTCTTAACTCCGTAGGGGATCTTGACGTCATCGACTACTGTCGATTTTTCTGCGCCTACTGTAACTTCGAGTTCGCCGGCACTGACATTTGCTGTTGTTTCGAATGAAGATGTCAATGCTGCATATCCGACTCCGATCATCATAACAGCGCAGAGCACCGCCATGAATGCGGGGAGGATTAATTTCTTCTTTTTGTCCGTGTTCATTGTATTGCCTCCGTTTCCTCTTCTTCTCTGAGGATCTGCAGGATTTCCCTCATGCATGAGACCATAACGTACAGGCAGACGAGTTCGGTGATGACGTATATCGGCCCGTTGCGCAGGAAGGTTATCAGGTTACCCGGTCCTGCGTACACGCCCGTCACCGTTCCTACGACGTCGTCGTATGATACGGTCTCCGTGGAGATGTTGGCATCCCCCTTCAGGGTGAAGGTTCTGCCATCGGGGTCGATTCCGACTACCCTGTGCACGACGGTTCTCCCGGGACTCCTGTATCCCAACACATCCCCGATCTTAACATCCTGAAGGTCATCCTCACTCAGGTGTCTGAGGGTGACCAGGCTGTTCACCGGTATGGTGGAAACAGGATATCCGGTATCGCCGGCATCCATCGATCCTGTGACGACTATGAGGAATTCGTTCTCGCTCGTGAACTTGACTGCAACGGTTGTAACCGAAGCAATCGCCACGACGGCGATAACGCCTATGATCAGCAGTTTTTTTCCGCCCATCATGTTCCTCTTGTCACAATTCATCGGGACTACTCCTGCGGATTGCGTTTACGAAATTCGCAGCATTGATTTGTATATAAAATTTACCCCTATAAAGTTCGTAATGTACGTATAACGATTAGATTATCACTATTTAATAGTATATATAGTGTAGAGTAGAACCGTGTGTCGGATTTATGACTTCCGAGTCAAAAGGATAGCAGTAATGGCGGTTCGTAATTCGAAAAATTTCATCAGAAAAATTGTTTTTCTATGACAATTTTTCGACGAAAAACGTAATTAATAATGAATTTCGTATCAACTAAACGGATTGTATCAATCTGATAAAACGAAATAAAAATCGCATGAAGATTGTAATTCACGCAGAACAGTGGAAAAAATAATTCATCCGATAAAACGAATGAAATCGGGCGTGTTTTAGCACGCCCGAAAAAAAGATTACTTCTGATCTTTAATCAGAATCACGTGGTAACCGAATTCGGTTTTCACAGGTCCGATGACGTCGCCTTTCTTTCCGTTGAAACAGGCTTCGTCGAATTCTTTCACCATGTCGCCCTTGCCGAACCATCCGAGATTGCCGCCTTTCTTTCCGGAAGGACATTTTGAGAATCTTTTCGCCAATGCTTCGAAGTCCTCTCCCTTTTGGAGACGGTCCATTATCTTCTTCGCGTCTTCCTCTTTGTTTACGAGGATGTGTGCCGCATTCACAGATTTTACCATAATTACTGTGATGATTAATTAGATATTAAAAGAAGGGTAAGAGGTTTGGTAAAAGGTTTGACTGAAAAGAAAATTTATTCTTTCACACCGCAGGACATGACCTTGAGCACGTTCACACTGCTGTATGTGTTCGATACAGCCGATACCGATGAGTATGAAGGCACTACACCGACGGTGAACTCGTTTCCTTTACCGTCGTCAACGGATGTTGTTTCGCAGTAGAGGTAGTATGTCGTGTCACCCTTGTTGTTGTAGAGGTATGTCTTCAGCACTCCGTCGACTGAAAGCACATTGTACTGATATATGCGGCTCATCGGCCCGAATCCGATACGTTCAGTCTTCGTCTTTACGTTGTCGCTCGTGTATCCGACATCGGCCATATCGATTGCACCTGTTGCGTGACCGTTGAAAATCATCAGTGCCGTGTTGTATCCCATTGCCTTTCCGACTGCGCAGAACAGGATTGCCGTATCTTCGCAGTCTCCGTTCGTATCGTAAAGTGTCTCCAACGGATACTTCCAATACTCATCCTGACCCTTGGATTCGCTGTCGTACTTGTACTCTACAGCTTCCTGTGTGAATCTGAGAAGAACGTTTGCCCTTCTCATACTGTCAAGGTCTTTCGTGGCTTCCGTAATGTAATTGGCAATCTGCTTAACGTACTTGTCATCGTATGTGATGAAAGTGAGGTCATGTTCCGTTGTACCCTGAGTACCGAGATCTCTCTCTATGTCCGAGGATTCGTAGACGTAGTAGTCGGAGTATTTGATGTCCAGGGAAATGCTGTAATCCTTATCTCCGAAACTCCATTCGAATGTCCTTGTCTCCGTACCGTCAGCGAGGACTACATACACTTTACCGGAAGTGGAATCATCCGCGATACTCGTGAGTGTATATGCTCCGATGCTGTCGAAAACATACGAGAACGATGTTCCTTTCTCGGTCTCGACAACCGTTCCGTCGGATGAAGTGAGTGTCCATGTGTACGGTTCGGTGCTTTCATTGGTAAATGTCTTGCCTGTATCGATGGTTGAATCGTAACTGTTCTTGTTGAGTGCGTATACGGAGTAATCTGTAAGGATCTTCTCCACTGTGTATGTGCTCGATGACGAAAGAAGGTCTCCGTTCTCGTCATACCATCCTTTGAATGAATCTCCGGTAGCGGTGAGTGTGACAGTGGCACCTGCGGCGTAATCTCCGTCTCCGGCGACTGTTATGCCGTATCCCGCATATGCGGTGACGGTGTATTCATCCTCTGTTTCTTCGGAAAGAATGCTGTCAATCTGATACACACTCTCATAGCTTGCAGATTCCGTTTCGTAATCGGAATCGACCATCACAAGGAGCCATCCGTAAATGTAGTACTGTGTCTCCGTATGTGTAACGGAAGATGTGTCATCATTAAGCGTGAGTGTGACGGACTCCGTCTTAACTTCCCACCCGTCCATAACGAGAGTGACTTCCGTAACATCCGATTCGGTGTATTTCTCGTTCTCTTCGGCATCATCTGTAGACCATTTGACGGATTCCGTCTCGGAAAGAGTGCCGTCCGCAGAATATGTGCCCCTTACCGAGCGGTAAAGGTACTTGTCGGATGATTCGTAACTCAGATACGTTTGGGAATATGTACCGTATGATTCGGTTACGTACTTACCGAAAAATGTTGACTGCGTAACCTTAGTGTACGTATTCAGTTTGTATCCGTGGCCTTCCATACTGTCGTCCCACAGTGCGTAAAGTGTGAGATCTCCGGACATGTCTGCGGAAATATACAGAATATTTTTCGTACAGTCTTTATCGAGATACCATCCGAAGAATCCTAAATTTTCGTCTTCATTCGTCGGACACCCTAAATCCGTAATTTCTCCGGAAATGTACGAAGTAGGAGAATCGGGGTCGGCAATACCGCCGTTCAGTTCGTAAGTAATACTGTATTGTTTTCCGACAGTATCGACATCTGTATTCTGTGAGGATATTGCGGCTAACATGCCTGCGGATGCTACGACAATCGCTACGATTGCCGTGACCGCGATTGCAGTTTTGGAGACCATGCTATCTATTGAGTGTAGTTTTGCATTAGATTAAATCTTAACCCACCGCCCGCCGAAAGGCGGGCGTAATGAGTTTATAATATAATTTCAGAAAGTGAATCTCACGTTATTCTGCCCGAGAGCACGTGAATAAGTCATAGACTTACAGAGGCCTTTGACAATCTGTATTCCGTTACCTTCGCCGTCGAATTCCATGGGATTGAAGAGAGCTCCGTCGTCGCGTACGGTGACGGATGCTTCCTCGCCGACTCTTACGGCAATGTCCATGAATCTCCCGGGATCGGAATGCAAACTGTGTTCGCACACGTTTATTATCAATTCCTCGCAGCAGATCAGTGCTCTGTCCGATCTGTCTTTGGAGACATTATTGGAGGTAAGGAACAATGAGATTTCCTCCAAAACACTGTCTCTTTCCTTTCCGTCGCCTGAAATCGAAAATACCGCCGTAGGTACTGAAGGCATACGGCCGAGGAGGAATCCGTGTAAAGACGGATCTCTGCGACGCATAATCAGTGAAACGATACCTGTTATGAGAAGCATTACGGCTTCGCCGATACTGAACGAAGCCCATATCATCTCATTGTTGGAACCTGCTGTCGCTATGGCAATAACCATAACCGTCAGAGGCTGCATCACAGACACGAACAGCGAAATCTTCCTGTTTCCGAGAACCTGGAACAGTATCATTATTGCATAATTTACGCCGTAGAGAAGAATACTCGGAGCGAATAATCTCAATGCGGAAGACGAAGACTCCACCAACGCCGTCTCGGTAACACCGAATATATTGCAGAACAACCACGGCACTGCAATTACCGCGATTACCAATATTCCGAGCGATGTGATCAGCACTTTAGCCAATGTTCTTGTGAGGTACGATATTCCTTCCGTGTCTCCGGAACCGTATAACGTACCGCCTACGGGCTGTACAGTCTGGCACGTACCTCCGATCATCATAGTCGCAAGCATCATTACATTCATGGCAACAGCCATGGTCGCCATACCCGAAGCACCGAGATATTCGAGAGTAAGAGAGTTCATACAGAGCATCTTCGCAACCATCATCACCGATGCCAAAGCAACGGGTGCTCCGAACAGCAGCATCTGCGGCACATATCCCATGCCTCCGCCGCTGAGACGGAACATCGTCGTTGCACGTGATTTTATCAGATGGATAATAAGAATAAATGCGCCGATGACAAATCCGATTACTGTGGCAAGAGAAGCGCCTGTCAGGCCCATACCCATTGCTACGAACACTGCGCAGAGTCCTGCCGAGATAATGTTCGCAGTGATCAGCGCAACCGTCGCAACCGCAGGCGAACCGTCCACTCTTACAAACATAGCCAGTCCAGGAAGGAACAGGTATGCCACACCTCCGATCAATGCCACTCTTACGTAATCTGTTACCAACGGCAACAGACTGTCATCGGAACACAGCAGTCCCGCAATCCTATCGGGAATTGCAAGACCCGTTATGAGACATATTACACTCACCAGAACAAGAAGAATCATCGCAGAAGTGAAAATCTTCCCCGTATGGTCCGCCGAACCTTTGCCGACAAGAACCGCACACAACACCGCACCTCCGACACAGATCAATGCGGTGATTGCGTTATACATCTGTATCAGCGGAGAAACAAGATTCACCGCCGACAATTCGGAATGACCCATCATATTACCGACAATAATTCCGTTGACCACAACACCCAATGTCGTAGCCATGACTGCAAGTATCGTCGATGCCGCAAAGGTTCTGAACGCTTTGTTGACCAAATACGGAGAACGGTTACTCATCTGAGGTCCACCACCGGGGTGACCTTGAGACTTGTCTTGTTCACCCTGAATCCGTCACGTCCTACGTTGCGTACTTCGAATCCCATGATTCCCGTCGGAACGGTTTTGGCGAACGAATCGTATTCTTTCACAAGAACATCCGCCGCTTCCGCTGTAGTGACGGAAGCATCGTCGATACAGACTGTCATCTTGTCGTTGAGATTTTCGGTTTCAAGTAAAATCTGCATATTTCCGCGGTATCCGAACGAATCGCTGAAAATCTTGGATATTCTCCTGAAATTGAAGAATGTACCTCCGATACGCATAACATCTCCGTACCTTCCGAGAAGTCTGAATTTGGGTTCTTTCCTTCCGCAGGGACAGTCTCCCCCAATCCATTCTCCCATATCGCCGATTTCGTATCTGCTGGTTCTTCCGTTTTCCCTGAGATATCCCGTAAAGATCAGTCTTCCGGGTTCCCCGGGAGCGACAGGTTCATCGGAATCCATTTTCAGGATTTCCAGTCTCTGAATTTCACTGTTAAGATGGAACTCGTTCCTTCCGCAGTACTTACAGCAGTAACCCATCGTTCCGGTTTCGTTTGCACCGTATAACATCGATTGAATATCCTTGATACCGAATTCCCTGTCAAGCCAATCCACCTGACCCGAAGAGAACATCTCTCCGCCGTAGAATATCTTGCGGATTCTGCCGTAATCTTTCAGTAAATCGTGATTTTCCTGGAAAACTTTGATTATGTAGCTGGGTGCACCCATGACGGCGGTTGCTTTTCCTATAACCATGAACTGCGCAACCTGTTTCACGTCATCCAATCCGCTTATGTTCAGATTGCGGACACCCATTCCGTCGAAAATCGAGATAAAGAAATTCATTCCTCCGTAGAGACTTCCGGCTTTCAGAAGATCTGCGACAACATCCTTATCGGGATCGAGTCCGAGAGCCATCATCGCTTTCTTTCCCGGTTCCACGATGTATCTGCGGTAATCTCCCTCGCTGTAACTGCAGAATACGGGTGCGCCTGTGGTACCTCCGCTCTTGGTGAGGACACGCGTACCGTCTTCGGGTACGGGAGGATAGTCTTTCTTACCCTGAATCGGCCCTTCGGGAACGAAAGGTTCGGGTTCTCTCAGTTCCTTCATGCCGATTATTCCGTTCATCGGAATATCGACACGCATTGAGACTCTTCTCATGAACTTCGGTAATGCGAATCCTCCGTCGTGGGGTTCTCCTGCGTAACTTGCGCTCATTGAGTCAGCAGGAGTTATTCTCTGCACTCCCGCACGGTAGAGTGACGATGAAATTCCTTCCAGTTCGTTGATAGGACAGACAAGACCGCAGGTCTGAAGATATCTGCGCATTCCCCTCAGTCCGCTTACGAGATTTTCTCTCTTCAGAGGAGAGAGCCAGACTGTCCTGAATAACGGAGAAGGCATGAATTTCGTAGTGTAACTGATCAGAATTCTGTATGTGTGTTCTTTGTCTTCAATGACATCTCCGTCGTTGAAGTATAAGTCGCTCCTGTGAAGTTCGCGTACTGTAGTAATCTCAGCGGATTCCGCTCTGTCGGGTGCTTTGCGCGGAAGTGTTTCACGTGCTTTATCCAACGCCTTTGCGAGAAGAGTTGCCATTCTGTCAATTTCTTCTTTATTATCGGTATCGACAAGAACGCACTGAGGACTCGAACACGACTGCTGTTCGTTCCTGCATACACTCTTTGCAATCATATCCGCCGTGTTACCGTCGATACATGAAGACGAAACATAAGCGAAACTGATCTTGTGACCCCATTCCACGACGGGTGTTCCGCGGGGTGCTTCCTTGCGTATGGCTGCGATAGCTTCCTCACCGCCCCATGCGCTGATACAGTCCGCACGGTCCATCATGAACTCCATTGTTTTCTTATCGGAAGACGGGACTCTCAGCATGTAGATGTGGCTGCCGAGGTTTGAGAATCCGCTGAGATATGTGAGAACTTCCGTTGCGAAGTCGCCTAAATTACGTGCAACCTTCAGAATATTGATGTTTCCTGAAAGCAAACCTTCCACGGCCGCCATCGGAGCTACAATCGGTGAATTTCCCGCGGTTATGTGTAAAAGAACACCTACGGGGGCCCATCCTTCGTAGTGCTGTTTCTTCATGTCGACACGCGTAACTTCGAACGGTTCGTCCGTACCGAGTTCCGTAATGAGTTTTCTCGTAAGCGCTTCTCTCGAAATGCCCTGTGCCAGTGCATTGAGAATCGAATCCGGATCGTCGGAACCGTCTCTTACCAATGCATCCCTGAGATTTCCCGCTTTACCTGAGATTATTTTCTCCGATAATGATTCGCATGCATCCAAAACATCGGATGTTTTCAGAGGATCGTTCAGAGTTTCTTCTATTTCTTTATCGAGATTCTCAAGCAATCCGTCGAGAGATTCGACAACTTTTCCTCTCCATATGTGTGACATTCTCAGCGCCTCCTGAGGAGTTCGGATGCCGCTATGGCACAGCTCTTGTTCTTACTTGTACCCGCTCTTCCGAGTATCTCGAACCACGGTGCGGGATTTCCGCATCCGCAGGAACCTGCGGGGTGTTTGATTACCATGTCTCCGAGTAACAGACTCGGAACGGGGACTCCCGTGTTCATTGGAGATATAACATTCATAAATCCGGGTTCTCCGTCTTCGACGGGTTCCAAGGTTACGGGATCGCGTATGACTACACGGCTGTAAATCGGCACGTGAAGGTGATGTTCGTTACAGTCTGTGTACGCAACACCGTGTTCCACCGCACCGTATGTTTCGTGACAGCACGTATGAGGCAGCCCCAGTCTTTCTTCGATGTAATCGCGGAATTCTTTCGGTGAAAGCTGTTTGTCAACGAATCCTTTCCATCCGCCGCCCATCATCACCAATGAATCTTTATTCAGTTTCAGCGGGGGATAACCCATTTCCCTCATTCTTTCCAATGTAAAATACAGGAACGCAGGGAATCCCAATATTCTGACGGGACGTCCGTCGGCTTCGAATTTTTTCAGTGCCGCGATACTTCCGAACAAATCGAATTCGTGTCCCGAACCGTTGAATTTCAATGCATATTCCATATCGTTTTCCGGGGCGTAACGGCGCATCATCTGCCTTGTACGTAATGTTCCGGTATTCACTCCGGGTGCGGGTTCGTAGGAATACATCATGTAATTGTTCGGAACGTCCGTTATCCTTCCGTACCATCCGAACTGCGTATCTGCGGATTTATCGGAAGCGTTTAATGACCATTTGTCGAAGAACATCTGCGTCTTCTGACCTGTTGTTCCCGAAGATGTGAGTGTCATAACATATTCGTCATCGGGACGTGATTTGATTGTATGTGTTTTGTAGAAATTGGCGTGAAGGAACGGTATTCTGTAAACATCGTCCATTGTTTTGATTGAAGAAGGATCGAATGAATTTCTTTTCAGCCAATCCGCATAGTATTTGCATTTACTTTCATGCCACGTAACCACCTGTCTCATGGCATCGATGTAGATATCTTCCGTACCTTTGAGATCGTACGGATCTTCGCAGGCCCAAAGGGCCTGCACCGACGATAATTCCTCGGGGAGCTTCGGATCTTCCGCTCCCAATTCACGTACATGATAATCAGGCATGGGGGTCACCTTCCTTTACAAGATTGAGAAGACCTGTGAACGGTTCTATTGTCTGTATCTTACCGTAATCAACGTTGGAGAGCATGACATTCTCCATCATCAGATAATCCGTATCCGTACAGCCGGTGAAGAATCCGGTGCAGTAATATCCCAAAGAAACCAACGAATCATACGCAAGTACGGATTCGGGAGATGAAGTTGAAATGTATGCGGTGGAAATCTTACACTTCTGCGAACGGACGTATCTGTCCGCTGCTTTGATACGTGAATCGATATCCGCGCCTGCGTAATCTACGTTAATCCTTCCGGATTCCAATCTTACATCCACGTCGACGGTAACATCGGATTCTCCTTCCGCGGATATGTCTCCCCTGACAGGTACTGCTTTCCTTTTTATGTCCGCTACGGAAATCACATACTCCGCAATCGGTAACACAGCATCTCTGACGTACACATCTCTCGCTTTGTCTTCGAGCATAAGCGTTGCGAGTCCGAGACTTGCCCTGAATCCCTGCTCAAAAGATGTCGATAAATCCTCGTTGATTAAATTGAAAACAAAACCGTTGGGATACATCCTCTGTTTGTTGCAGACTTTCTGCGTGAAAATATGGTAGATTACAGGCATTGCGTTGACTGATGTCAATCCCATCTCCTTTCCGCGGGCGATTGCCATCTCGGTTATACGGCTCATGATGGAACATTTACGGTATTTCTTCCTGACAACCCCCATACACAGTTCCATCGTTCCCTTCATACGGGGATTTCCGACCAATGCGGCATGTCCTGCAACCTCTCCTCCGGGAACGGTTGCGACAACGGAGATGCATTCTCCTCTCTGCGTAGACTCATAGAATTCATCGGGATGATAGACGATTTCATGCGGATAGGTGTATCCGAACTCATCATACATACACTGCGCAACCTCGATTGCTTCCTCACGTCTGAGGAAATGGTAATCGATATCTTCGGGACCGAATCCGCATGATTCCAAAACAGGTGTTTCATCTCTGCGTGTGTACTCAGGTAATGAAGAAAGATGTTTCATCAGAACCTGTTTCCTTCCCGCAGAACCCATGCTGCTGAGTGATACTTTATCTGCAAATCCTTTCAGCAGACTCAGTGAAACCATTGCCCCGGGATCCTTAGCGAGCATTTCGTAATCATACGGAATTCCTTTGTCGATTATCGTGACGACAAGATCCAACCCTTCTATTCCGACATTCACATCGAACATCGAATCCGGTTTTCCCGGAAATCCGTATTCGATAACCTGAGCCATTGCTTCTTCTACGGTGATCAGAAAACGTTCTGTCTCGTCCGACGGTATGCCGTATCTCTTGGCATAGTAAGAAATAATGCCCTGTACCAAAGATACCGAATCCGGTTCGGCTCTGACACCTACGCGGACGAGATCCATAGCTCAGTCCCCCAGGATAGCCGTTATACCGGAGATTTCGAACACTTCGCGTACAAGTCCGGTTGCATTGATCACTTTGATGTTATCGGCACCGACAATCGAACGCAGTGTCATCAGAGATCTGATTCCCGCACTCGTCATGAAATCCAATTCTCCGAAATCGACAGTGACATTACAGGGAGCTTTGATGTTCTCTCCCACGAATTTGTTAAAATCGGCGGCGGTCGTAGTGTTCAGCTTACCCTTCACCTTCAGAGTAACGGCACTGCCGTTCCCGATCATCTGAATATCCATGACGATGAAAACTCAGTCCGACAATATATTATCTGTCACACGCGAGTATAATTTACGGATGTTTCACGAACCTTGCCGCAACCAATGTGAGATCGTCTGCTCTGTCGGTATCGGAGAAACGTCCTATCGTTTCGTTGACGGAATTCGCTGCATTTTCACCGTGTGTTTCCGAAAAAGCATTCATTAAACGTTCGATGCCGAACATCTCTCCTTTCTTATCGGTCGCATCGGTCGCACCGTCGGAATACATGAGAATTACATCTCCCTCGGACATGGAAATGACGGTTTCACCGTACTCTCCTTCCATAAGTCCCAGTATGGGTCCGCGTGACACTTTTATCTCGGAAACCGAGCCGTCATGCAGCAGTAACGGAGAAGGATGTCCCGCACATGCGATTCTCATCTCTCCGGTCGGAGACAATACGCCCAAAATCATAGTGACGAACATGAACGTACTGTTGTCGTGCATCAGTTTTTCATTGATCTGGGACAGACATTCCGAAGGTCCCAGACCGGATTCCAATGCCTCATCCAAAAAGACTTTTGTTCTCATCATAAACAACGCAGCCGGAACACCTTTATCCGAAACATCCGCAACCGACATCACCAGATTTCCGTCCGCGGTTTTACGTACATCGTACATATCGCCGCCGACTTCCTTCGCCGGTTCGATTGATGCGGTCACATCCGCAAACGGAATATTCTCAAACGCGTCCGACTTCGGAATGCAGGACATCTGCACAACAGATGCGGCATCCAATTCGGTGCGGTAACGGCTTACGCTGATGGAACCGTCAAGATTTCCGATCAGCAGGAACAGACACATTGCGCAGACGAAGACAAGCAGATAGCTGTATCTGTTGTCCAATTCGCTGATTCCTCCGTCGTAAATCATGAAATAAAATCCGATAATAAATCCCGCGAAAAGCAGTATCGGAATCGGGAGATATCTCGCCATCTTACCGCCGGTACGGCTGTTCATCAGACGGAAACGGCGGGGAAGAATCAGGAACAGAGGAGCGTATATTATCGCGGTTCCGATAAGACGTGCCGTGAGATTCTCAACTATTGTATCGTCATAGTAACTGATATTGACGTAATGCATGACGATACCGCCGATAACCAACTCCGCTGCGACACATATCAGAGAATAGATGAACGCAACCATGAGTCTGTACGACGGTGTTCCGCCGTATGCGAAAACAGTGATTGCAACCCATGTCACTATGAATGATGACAAACACACCAACGACACGAGTTCAACCGATTCCTGATGAATCGGACCGAGAATTATCGTCGGAGTGAGTTCGTACATCATATCGACGATGTGATAACTCGCAGCATACGCAATGAAAAGCCCCGCAACCCAGAGAATCACATATGCAATTACGGGCAATCTGCAGTCGAGAGAACGGTGTGTCATCACCGCCGTCGCCATGAACGGAAGAATCAGAGACAGGAAAATCGTCAGATAAATCCAGACATACATCCGATCACGACCTGTTTATGACAGATAATCCGACTCTTCGGAGACTATAAACAGTTCTTTATGTGAAAATGCGATACCGTAGGGGATTGTGTATCCTCTGAGCCCGTATGCATAATCTCTGTCTTTAATCTGCTCAAGTGCCGTTTCCGCATCAGACTCAAGATGTTTACTGTCAACGGATTTCTTGAGTTCCATGACAACATTCGGGCCTGTCCCGCTTTTCTTTATCATCATGATGTCACAGTATCCTTTTCCGTTCTCGTAATCTGCCCTTACGTCGTATTTACCGAAAAGACACATCAGCATCGCGGCGATGAATGCCTGATACGAATTTTCACTTACAAGCACACGGGAACTTACGTTTCCCTTGAAGATGTTTGTCAGTGACGCTTTCATGGCTTCTGTGTTATTCGACACCAACGCCTTGGAAAATTCCGCAAGATAACCTGCAACCACGCCCTCATTCTCATCGTCGCCACCGTCACTGAATACATCATTCGCAACGGCATATGAAAAGACCTCAAACAGTTCCTTATTCGGTATAGACAGCTGATAGTTCACATCACCGTGGACAGCCTTGAGATAGCCGGTAACGACCATCAGCGAATAAATCGAACTGCGTTTATTCAAATCTCCGAAAGTAAGTTTTGCGGCAATATTTTCAGGAATTGTACCTCCGGATCCGAGAATTTTCAGATTGTCGATAAGCTTGGTATCGTCTTTCGAAATCAGATCCATTACAATGTCACTCTTGCCTGTGTGTAACCAATACGGCTGTGCTCTGAAACCTTCCGATATGTAATTGAGGATGCTCCAGGGATTGTATATGTCCGCATCTCCGAAACGGTAACCGTCATACCATTCTTTGGCTTCATCGTATTTTTCGGGATGGCCGTAATCGGCACAGATCTTTTTCACTTCTTCATCCGTAAAACCGAACATCTCATCGTATCTTTCGCTCAGAACATTGTTCACGTAGAAGTTGTTCACTTTGCTGAAGATATTTTCCTTTGTTATCTGCAGAATACCCGTAACAACACCGAACTGAAGGGAACTGTTTCCTTTGAAAGCCGACGAGAACATCGTCCCGATAAAAGCGATTATTTTCTGACGGAAATCAACGTCTTTGATGCCGTTTACGGCATCGTCATACTCATCAATCAATACGACTACCTTAGAACCGTAATATCTCTCCAATATTCCGCAGAGAATACCGACAGAATCCGCAAGATCTTCCGGCGAGATTGTCTTCATAAAGAGATCGTCGATGAGTTTCACTTCATCCTTTGTCAGCTTATTCCAGGACAGAATATCGGGGTGTTCCTTAAACGCTTTGATAATGTCGTTGTTCACACTCCTCAGATAACTCTGCATGTCGGCAGCCCCCGCACCTTTGAAATCTACATTCACAACAGGGAACGCATTTCTGTAACCGCTGTACTCAGGATGTTTCGATATCTCCAAATCGTCAAACCATGTATTTCCTTTGTATTTGATGTTGAAAAAAGCATCAATCATACTGAGATTCATGGATTTTCCGAAACGGCGCGGCCTTGTGTAAAGAAAAACGCCGCGCCTGTACTGATCCAGCATCTGCCCTATGAGCATACTCTTGTCCACATAGTAGCAATCGTCTTTACGGACTTCTTTAAAGTCCTGAATGCACACAGGGAGCTGTTTCATACGTCGGACTAGGGGGTGGAACCTTATATAATTCACCCAGACGAAACACGGATGTGACAGATTCCCGATTTCCGTGATTCGGCGTTCCGGATTATGTGCGGTTATTCCGTCTGAACCGATTTATCCGATGAGTTCCTATCCGGGGGTGATACAATGCAGATTCCGGACAGCTTCTATCTCGATACCGATACTGCCGTGTTCCTCATGAAGAAGGAAAGAGAATCCTTCGGAAAGAAAACGTTCAGAGCATACGCAAACGGATTCCTGTGCACCCTGTCGGTGAACAGGAGATTTTCGTACACCGTGTCGCTGAAAACAGACAGAACATATTGGGGTGCGTGCGAATACGCAGAGAAAGGAAGAGCGCTGTCATTCGAAGGAATGTTATCAGATATTTCAAAATGGATCGATAACAGTGTCTGGGACCTTGCATCGGACGACGATGACAACGATGCACAGCCGTTTGTAACATCGAAAGGAACTATTGCATATTATGCATACAACACACATCTCGACGGAATTCCCGTAATCTTTCTCCACGGCGGACCCGGGGACGGCGCAGGTACAACAAGATGCAGAATGATGCATCTGAAACATCCGGTTTACACGTACGATCAGATGGGGTGCGGAAGATCGGATAAAATCGAAAATCTCTCCGAGTGGAATGAAGAATGCTACTTCGACGAATTAAACGAATTCATCGAAGGCATGGGTTTTGAAAAAGTGATTCTGATCGGAGCATCATGGGGTGCCGGATTGGCAGCAGGATATGCGCTGAAATACGGCTGTAAGAAGATAGAACTCATGGTTCTCCCCTCTCCTTTCATTTCATCGCAGAAATGGGCCGATGACCAGATGATCAATCTTGAGACGCTTCCCGAAGAATACCGTGAAAAGATGAAGAATTTCATGAGCGGAAACGGTACAGTCGAAGACTACAGATACGTTATGAGCGAATATTACTCGAGATTCCTTTTCAACCGTAAATGCAACAGGGAAATCGCAGTCGCAGCGGGAGAATCCGAACAGAGCGATGTGTTTCTGGCTATGTGGGGTCCGAATGATATGGTGTGTGAGGGAACAATGAAAAATTTCGATCTTATTCCCAAACTGAAGGAAATCGATGTTCCCGTTCTTTTCATGTGCGGAGACAGTGACGAAGTCACAATCGACACGATGAACGAATACGTCAAAGCGGTGAAAGGTTCGAGATTTGCCGTAATTCCGTATGCGGGACACGCAATAGGAAAAGATCAGCCCGATCTGTACATGGACAGCATCAAAGCGTTCCTGGAAGAGAACGGTCAGTGACATTCGCTTTATACAATCACAATAATAAGAGGGACGGAATGACAAACGAAGACATACCGAACATCATGAAGGACATTCACAATGCCGCAACGCAGCGTTTCAACGAATCTCCGAATCTGAAGAGAATTTCGAAGATGACCAGAATGTGGTATGCTCTCTTTGCAGTGATATCCGCATGCATAATAGTCGTCGGAATATACCTCAATCAACTCGGTGACGTAATTATTGCCGTACCGATTGTTTTCGTCACCGTTATGATGTTGGTCTACGACAAGGAATTCATCCATGTTCCTCCGTCACTGATATTTATTGTTGTTTTGGTAATGATTCTGTCATTGGTTGCCACAGTCATACCCGATCCGGATATTCTGGCTGCCGTGTGTGCATTCCTGTCCGGAGTTGTCCTGTCGCTGACAGGGCTGATTGTGTCGTATGTGTCATTGGGAAAAAGGCCCGGATTCGTGAATGAAAAACCGGCAATTATAGCGATTGAAGCATTCACATTCGGTCTGGCTCTGTATATGATATGGATGATGACCATATACTATCTCCCGCTGGATCTCAACACATCGGTCGCCAAACTTATGGCGGACGGCATATGGGTAACTGCAGGATGTCTGTTCAGCACAATACTGTACATACTGAACAGAGACAGCAAATTCATATCGATAACCGTGGACAGATTCCTTACGAACAATTCCACTCTTATGGGTATATCCGTGGATATGGCCGAAGAAACCAAAAACCTGATAGACACAGGAGAATCCGGAACATTGGAATTCAAATCCACTTTGATGACAAATCTTCAGACCGGCGAACCCGATAAGAGAATGGAAAAAGCCGTTCTGAAAACAATATCCGCATTCCTGAACACCAACGGCGGTACGCTGTTGGTAGGCGTGGAAGACGACGGAAACATCAGAGGCGTGGATATCGAAAGATTCGAAAACCGCGACAAAATGAATCTTCACATTACAAACATCATTGCGGCGCAGATCGGAAATGAATTTGTCCCGTTCATAAGATTCGAACAGATTGATTACGGCAAAAGAGAAGACGGCAGCGATAAAATCGTCGTGAGATTCGACTGTACGCCGACTTCCACACCTGCATTCCTGAAAAATACGAAAGAAAAAACGGAGACATTCTTCATACGCTCCGGGCCTTCGAGTGTCGAAATCACAGGTAACGATCTCATCAACTATGTGATAAACCGCAGGAAAACTTCCGGTAAAAGACTTCAGGCCGCTTCAGGCCGCAGAGAATTATGATGACGGCGGCAGAGCCGCCGTCGGAAATAATAAAAATTCAGGCTCCGGGATATTTCACGAGAGAGAACACATCGTAGTTCTTGAGTCTCTCCCTTCCCTTCAGACCTTCGAGTTCTAAGACGAAACCGATCTTGACGACCTTTCCGCCTTCCCTCTCGGCAAGTCTGATGACAGCTTCCGTGGTTCCGCCGGTTGCTATGAGATCGTCGATGATAACGACCTTCTGACCTTCTTTAATGGCATCTGCGTGCATTTCCAATGTCGCTTTACCGTATTCAAGGTCGTAATCCTCGGAAATTACCTCTCTGGGGAGCTTTCCTTTCTTCCTGACAAGAATCAATCCCTTGTTCATTGCGTACGCAACAGGTGCTCCGAAGACGAATCCGCGGGACTCGGAACCGAGGATAACATCAAAATCAACATCCTTCAGTTTCTCGATAAGGCCGTCGATAGCGAGTTTGAACCCGTCCTTATCGCTGAGTATGGTCGTGACATCGCGGAACATAATGCCTTCTTTGGGGAAGTCCGGGATTGTTGTCACGTAGTCTTCCAATGCTTTCATAACAGGCGGAACTGTATATTTCATTTAATAAGGTTGTCAGACTATCGAACGATATAACCTGTAACGTGAGTGTAAATATCCGTTATGCGATTGCCGGATAATGAGGTACAGGATACATTACGGATGGGTTATCGTCGCCGTCTGCATGATGCTGATTTTCGGTGCCTCATTGGTCAGTACGGGAATGTCGATAAGCATCAACGCACTGCACAGAGACCACGGAATGTCAGGTGCGGAAACATCCGCGATAATAACCGTCTGCAGTGCAACCGCATTCTTACTCACATGTATCGGCGACAGATACTACATGAAATTCGGACTCCGCAACGGGATGTTTATCGCTGCGGTGTCCGGATGTATTGCATTCCTGATTTATTCCGCATCGGGGGATACGGCGTGGATGTACTACATCGGATCGGTGTTCGGAGGTGTGACCTACGGGCTCGGATTCATGCTTCCCGCATCCATACTTATGAGAAGATGGTTCACGAAAAACCGTGCACTGGCTCTGTCCATGTGTTCCGCAGGTTCGGGACTGTCTATAGCAATAGGATCTCCGATTCTTGAAACAATAATCGATGAGATTGATTTGGGAGTGTCTTTCCTGACGGAAGCGGCATTCATGGCTGTTACCGCCGTTTTGATACTGATTTTGGTGAAAAATCATCCGTCGGATATCGGTGCCGAACCTCTCGGAGGTCCCGATTTATCATCCGAGAAGAAAGGCAGAGGAACACACAGTCTGACAAACACGGCAATAATTTCTCTTGTTATTGCGGCGGTATTCGCGGGAATATGCGGATTCCCCGCAACTTCACATCTTTCACTCAACTTCACAACCGCAGGATTGGATGATATGAAAGTCGCTTTCGGAATCTCCCTGTTCGGTATTGTGTTGATTGTCTGCAAATTACTCCTGGGCAGAACAATGGACTCCAAAGGCACGTACTTCGCAACAATACTGTTCGGAATATTCGCAGTATTCGGTCTTTTCGGATGCTTCGCAGTATCCGGCGTGACGGAATATTGGGTGCTGTATCTGTCAATGATTCTCATCGGTATCGGAAATCCGATTGTATCGCTGGGATACCCGAATTGGGCATCCGATTTCAGTACCGCTGACGAATATCCCAAAAATCTCAGAAGACTGCAGATGGGATATCAGTTCGGAATTATGGCCGGGTCTTTCCTTCCGGGACTTATTTTCGACACCACAGGCAGTTACTCCTGGGCATATCTTCTGTTCACATTCCTCTTCGCTTCGGCGCTTATACTCGTAAGTATCGCATACGGAAAAGGAAAGAAAACTCAGGTCTGCGCCTGATTTTCCTGCTTCTTCAGACCGTGAATTTCCGCATACATCGCACCGGCCAAAATCAGTACACAGCCTACAATCTGCAGTACCGTCATCGTCTCGCCGAGTAATATCGCCGAAAACACAACTGCGGATAACGGTTCGAGATATCCGCTTATCGACACGGTCTGAGCACTGAGAACGGTTATCGTTGAGAAATACAGCAGACATCCGAGTCCCGTGTTCACGAATCCCAGGAACAGTATGTTGCCCCATTCCGATGCATTGATATGCATATCGACATCCCATGTGATAAGAACATACAGAAGAACAATCAGGAAGGAATACAGCAACTGCAGTGAAGAATTCTCCAACCCTCCGATCTTGTATGCCAATTTTCCGAAGATAACCATCGTCGCATGTGCCACCGCAGATCCTGCGGAGTAAACGTAACCCATTACGTTCACATCCGTTCCCAAAGCGGGAGAACACATCAATCCCGCCCCTACTGCAACAACGATGAATCCCGCCGCCTTCGGCAACGTGAGTTTTTCATTGAAAATAAACGGTGACAGCACCATTACCAATGCCGGACCGCAGTAGTAAATCATCGACGAAACGCTTACTCCGACAAGTACGTACGCCTCATAGAGCATAATCCAACTTACGCCCATAGAAACTCCCGAAATCAGGATGTAAGCCATCTGTTTTCTGTCGGAGACTGCGGCTTTGTATCTTCCTCCGCCGATCAGATACACGACAATGAGAAGCAGACTTCCGAAGAACGTTCTCAAAAGAACAATGTGCACACTTGACAGATTTATTCCGTCGGCAACGACTCCGTTGGTACCGAACAGTATCAACGATATGATAAACAGCGCATACGGCGACGGAATTCTCCTCATCGGATACTTGAATGAACATCATCTATGTCAATTGATTTATATCAAAAACGAATTAATATATTCTAAGGAGGAAAGAATCGTGTCAAAAAATATTGAAAAATGCCGTGCATTCGTAACAATTGCGGAGGTCAAAAGTTTCGGAGAGTCCGCAAAAATCATGGGTATATCCCAACCCGGTATCAGCCGCATGATATCCGATCTCGAAGACGAATGGGGATTCAAATTATTCGACAGAGACAGAAACGGCGTGTCACTGACACATGAAGGTGAATACATTCTGCCGGCAGCAAAGAAACTCTGCAAAGATTCAGACCTCCTCAATGATAAGATCAAAAGTATCAACACCGTGGAAACAGGGCACATCTCAATAGGTGTGTTCTCGAGTGTTTCCACACACTGGATTCCCAACATCATCAGAAAATTCAGCGACGATCATCCCGATGTAAAATACGAACTCCTTATCGGTAACTATTCGGAACTCAGAGAATGGGTCGACGAAGGAAGAGTGGATTTCGCATTCATGAGCTCGGTCGCAACCGGAGATGCAGTAACCACAACCGTGGAAGACGACGAACTCGTAGCCGTTATTCCCACAAACAATCCGTATGCAAATGAAGAAGTATTTCCGATGAAAGCACTCAGTGAATTCCCGTTTATGCTTCTGAAAGTGGATGAAGACACCGCAATTGACACATATCTGCGTGAAAACAACATACAGCCCGACATACGCTTCCAGACATGGGACGATTACACAATTATGTCTATGATCGAAAAGGGACTTTGCATCTCGATTCTCCCGTCGCTCATCTTGAAGAGAACTCCGTACAGAGTATGCATCAAGCACCTGGAAAAACCTGCTTTCCGTACGATCTGTGTCGGAGTGGGAAGAGGAAGAGAACTCTCTGTGGCGGCACAGGAGTTCCTCGGTTATCTCAAATACCGTGACGAAGGCCTTTGATATCAGATATCAAGGGCAATCGTGCTCCCCTTTCTTTTTTCATCGGAGTTTGTAACGATTACTTTTCTGTCGATTTCGTTCTTCAGTGCATCGACGTGGGAAATAATTCCGATGAGTATGTTGCCGTCGGACAGCTGATGCAGTACATCCATTGCCTGATCCAGCGATTTCGCATCCAATGTGCCGAATCCTTCATCCACGAAGAGTGTATCGATCTTCACACCGCCGCTCATGTGCTGAACGGCATCGGAAAGACCCAGTGCAAGAGAAAGTGCGGCCTTGAAGGATTCTCCGCCGGAAAGCGTACGCGCCGATCTTGACACTCCGGTCAGCCTGTCGATAATATCAATATCGAGGCCAATCTTCCTGTTCCCGTCGGAAACATCGCGTATATCCATCAGATATCTTCCGCCCGACATTGTCTGCAGTCTTGTATTAGCATATGAGAGAACACGTCTGAAGTAAAGCGACAGAATGTATGCTTCGAAAGTCTGTTTGCTTCCGGTTTCTCCGAAGACGGCTTTCTTCAGTTCGATTACATCCTTGCATTCATTGTTTATACGGTCGGATTCTTTCTTCGCCTCTGCAATTTCGGCAATGGTGTTCCTGTTGTTGGAGAGTCTGTTCGAAACAGACAAAGAGAACTGGCGTATGCCCTCAATTTTCTTCTGCATCTCGTCAATGGCATCGGTCAGAGAAAATATATCGGCTTTCTCTTTACCGCTGACAACGCTCAGACGTTCGATTTCTCTGTTGACGACTCTCAAATCAAAAAGATAAGCGTTGTATCTGTCCCTCATCTCAGACAACTGAGATTCTTTCGAAAGAAGCATATTACAGCGTTCTTCCGTCAGATTCCTCTCGGACAGTGCTTCTGCAAAGTGCAGTTTCGCTTCATCACGCAATATTTCACTGTTATTCAGCAGATTTACGGCGTTTTGAACCGCCTCCTTTGCAGCGGAACAGACATTTTCGGCATCGTTGTATCTTGATATTGCTCTGTCAATCTCATTTTTGATTGCATCGGCTTTTTTCTGCAGAGAGTTTACTTCCGCATCCAATTCCGACAGAGATCCGAATTCCAATCCTTTCTTTCTATCTTCCAAGGACGATTTTGCGGCTTTAACTTCAACATCTTTTCCGTCACGTTTGGAAGCTGCAACTTTCAGTTTATCTTCAAGATCTTTTCTTTCAGCATCGATCTTGTTGTTGAGTTCGTCATTGATTCTGTGCCTCTCTTCAATCTTCTGTTTAAGATCCGAGAGAAGACCGTCAATCTCCTTCAACCTGGTTTTTGCCTTGGTTTCCAAATCTTTGATTATGGATTCGGCACCACCAATATCGGCAGGATTCAATCCCTTTCCGCTCAGAATTCCGACAATCTTTTCCCATTCTTCAGTAACTCTTGATTGCGTGTTGGAGAGCTCGGTTTCAAACGTTGCTTTTGAAGAAAAGAGTTTCGTTTCTCTCTTACTCAACGCATCGATTTCTTCCTTCGTCGGAGTATCGGTCTGCAGTTCGGCCATTTTTATATGATGTACGGAACCGCAGACGGGACACGGCTCCCCTTCACTCAGTTTCGATGCAAGAATACCTGCCTGCGCCATATTGTATCTGTATTCTTTCTCTACTTTTTCGGCGCCGACATTTTTCAGTTCCGTAAGGACGTTTTCAAGTTTGTTTTTTGTATTCTCAGAGTCAGATTTGTTCTTTCTGCAAAGTTCCACCGAAGCTCTGGCACTCTTAACCGTTGTGTCGTCTTCGATTGATTTTTTCTCTGCAGACAGCGAAGCATATTTACCGTCGATACCTTCCGTTTCATTCAGGAATTTACGGTAATCGATTGTCCTTTCGTTAATCTCGGAAAGTTTCTTTTTGATTGCTTCGTGAGTTGCCGTGAGTTCACTCAGTTCCCTTTCATCGGCATTCAGTTTCGATGTGAGAGCATCAATCTCTTCGTAAATGCCCCTGGAACTGTTGAGTAACGTCACTTTTGCAACATATCCTTCACGTTCCGGCCCTTTGCTTTCCGCAGACTGTTTTGATGAAAGTGCCTCCGAAAGTTCGGAATCAGCTTTTTTACATCTCTCTTCAGCCCCTCTTTTTGATTCGGAGGCTTCCGTAACAGCGGATTCTGTGTCGGACACCTTCATCAGCAACGGTTTGACGTTCCTCACGACATCGTCAACAATATCGCATTCCTTGTTGAGAGATTCCATCTCAGATGACTTCGACAGCAATTCTTCTTTCTTGGTAAGATTCTTTGAGAGATTATCGATATCTTTGTTCAGCGCCTCTGCTTTTGCTCTATCCTCGACGAGTTTGGTCTTCTTAGCTTCCAATTCGTTCGATTCGGCATTTTTATCAGAAATCAAATGCTCATCGGACTTACATTGCTTCTCACAGAGTTCGATGATTTCCTGAGAAAATGATGCGCCCTGCTTCTGTTCAGTCTCCGCCTTCAGAGGAGAATCATCGGGAATTTCGACCCTTTTCATTGACTCAATCAATTTATTTTCTGCAGCATCGTAATTCCTCTCATACTCGACACTCATTTCCTTGAGTTTATTCTGGAATCTGTCTATGGAATCTGTTGAGAATAAATTACGGAAAATTTCCAAACGATCGCTCGTCGATTCGGTCAGCAACTTTACGAAATCACCCTGTGCCAGCATAACAATCTGTTTCCATTGATCATGCTCAATACCGAGTATCTCGACAATCTTCCTGTTGACCTCACCGGCATTTGTAAGAGGCTTCATTCCGTCGCTTTCCAATGTCACTTTGAGAGGTCTGACGGTTGTACCTTCGCCCCTGAGCTTGGGTCTCTCCCACGCTGGTTTACGGAGTATTGTGTATTCTTTACCGCCGTGTTCAAATGTTAATTTGACATAGGTCTCGGTTTCTGGCGATGCAAAATGACTTCTCAGATATCCGTCATCACGGCCTCCACTCATCTTCCCGTAAAGTGCATAGGAAATCGCATCGAATATCGTAGTCTTTCCAGCACCTGTGTCACCGGTTATGAGAAACAGTCCTTTGTTTCCAAGTTTATCAAAATCTACAATCTGCACGTCTGCATACGGGCCGAATGCAGACATTGTAAGAACGTGAGGCCTCATTCGTTCACCCCCGCCTCTTCGAAGAGTTTCTTTACAATCGATTTCTGAACATCATTCATTTCTTTACCGGTCTTATTTTTGAAGAATAACTGCAATTCATTCTCCAGATCCATCGCTTCATCGACTTCTCCGCAGGACAGAAACAGTGTATCACTCTCCGAGGCCACATAACCGACCTCCATAAGGTTGCTGAATACTTCGGAAAGTTTCGCCACATCATTCAGATTCTGATCGCTGAGTCTGATGTAAACGTAGTCATCTTTGTGAATACCTTCCCTTCCGACATTCAAAACCGCATCGAGTGTACCTTCCAAAAGAACCAATTCCCTCTTCGGTTTCAAAGGAATTGTGTAATAGGAAACATCATCGCCGACATCCACTACCGTAATCGATTTTGTGTCATCTTTCTCCGAAAGAGAATATTTCAGCGGTGTACCGCAGTAACGCACATTCTCTCTGCCTATGGACTGCGGAGAATGAATGTGTCCCAGCGCAACATAATCGAATTTATCGAAAAGCGAGGATCTGACACACTCCGTACCCCCTACATAAGATCTCTCGGAATCACGGATTTTGGGCTTGATTTCTCCGTCGATAACATACTGGTGGGTGATGAGAATGTTCTTTCTGCTCTCATCTAAATCAATATGAGCCAGCACCTCAGACAATGCATCTTCGTAAGTATCTGCTTCGCAGTTGTAAATCTTCCTTACTAACGCCGGTTTAAGGAACGGTATCATGTAAACGGTGACATCGCCGATATCTTCACTTCTGACGTTACCGTCGAAATCGCCCGCTATGTAGACACCGTTTGTACGGAACAATCTGCTGCCATAATCCAACCTCTCCATAGAATCGTGATTTCCGCTAACAATGAATGCCTTGATCCCTTTCTTGCTGAGTGCGGTGATGAATTCATCGAATATACTGACGGATTCGGATGTCATATTGTTACCGTCATCAAAGACATCTCCTGCGATGAGAACGGCATCCGCTTTCTCATCCTCCGAGATTCTGACGATTTCATCTAAAATGTACCTCTGATCGTCCGCAAACGATCTTCCGCACAGCCTCTTACCTAAATGTAAATCCGAAATGTGGACGAATCTCATTGTTTCACTCATCCGAACATTACGCTAGGTTCCGCGAACTGCCCCTCGGAAGTGTTGTCCTCTCTGACTCTTTCTTCCGATTCCTTCTCTTCTCTGATTTTTTCTTCCAATTCTTTCTTGGGTATCAGACACATACTCATCACGCAGTTGGAACGCGTAAAGATGAGTTTCTGATTGAAATCATACCCTTTGATAAAACCGTCTTTAACAGATCTTCTTATATCTCTGTCAGTCCACCGCTTTGTTCCTTCGGGATCCTTGAGAAGGAATGTGCCTTTGGCCCCCTGTTCTCCGCCGTAAACCAACATCAGAACTTCCCCTTTGTTATCGTAATTTACCATATGTGTCCCTCCTGTTTATCCTGAAATCATATCATGCGCTGTTCGGTTTATCAAAATACATTTTGTGAAGTGCCATGAAAATCAATGAAGCCTGTCCGTAAGTCATCTCGAATTTCGAACCGTCGATATCTATCGTAACAGTGTATTCATCGTTCGAGATTTTGCAGTTAACAACGTGTCCGTTGCCGTAGTTGTTTCTTTTCAAATCGGATTCGAGGTCTCTGTAGGATTTTTCCGACCTCTTTTTAACAATATTTTTGAATATGCCCATATCGACCCCTCCCGTTCATCCGAACATTATTCCGGTTCCGACAGACTGTTTCGGAGATTCTTCCGCTCCTTTTGTCCTCTTCACCATTTCTGTTTCAAAATACTCTTTAGTGACTATGCGCATCTCCCTCACATTATCGGAATAAACGAATGCGGGCCTGCAGCTGAAATGCGGATCATATCCTTTTATGAACCCGTCCTTCACAGATTTCCTAACGTCTCTGTCAGTCCACGCCTTTGTACCCTCAGGATTTTTGAGCAGAAGCGTTCCGGACTCCGAATCGTTGAAAATAATCATCATAATCTCCCCTGTGTTGTCGGTTTTCTGTGTTCTTGTCATCGCTTTTCCGATAGTCTCTATGGGCATCATTTTCTGTCTCCTTGATATTCAAAAAATAGTTTTGAGAATCCGAACAATAATTGTTCTCCCTTTTCAGGATGTTCTGCAGTTGCAGAGTAAATGTCACTAATTTTCACAGACAGTCTCCCGCACATCCTCTTCCGAGCACGGTTCGGATGTGCGGGTCGACCTCACCGTATCGCCCTCCGAATCTGCCGATTCTGATACGCGGAACGTGAAAAATGACAAAAACCGAACGCGACCGGACCGAACATGATTATCTTCTTCTTTCTTTGATTGTGAGTTGTGAGTGCCCGATTTTAAAGAGTTTAGGAAACTAGGAGGTGGAATCCATTACCGCTGGGCACTCTCTCCCTTTCTGGAAGCGGCAAAAGCATGTGACCGATTACCATATACTCTGGTTTGATATTTATTTCACTTGATTGAAATGAATGAAATGTATGTAATGATTGAAATAACTGAAATAACATCCATACAGCATGGCGAACGGCAGGAAGGAAAGAGTTGTCATCGGATGTGTCACATTCGAGACCGTAAAAGTCGCAGATCCGGTGAAATACTACGATGCAACAAAAGTACACCTGATACATTACATCAGAGACGACCTTGATGCTTCCAGGACAAGAGTATATCACGAATTCTACGACCGTGTCGTCGATATGATCTCCTCTGAACTTCCGAATGCCGAAATTACGGAACACAACGAAGTCGTGTCCGATTTCTCCGTGATGCTCCGTACCGTTTTGGGAATAATAGACAGCGAGAAGAAACGCGGAGAATGCGACATCTATGTGAACATCTCCGCAGGAACATCGGAATATGCCGCCGCAGCGACTATCGCATCCATGATGTCCGATAATGTCAAACCGTTCACCGTCGGCAGCAGTTCGTTCACAATATCCGGTGACGATGAGATCAGAAGAGTGTATTATGCGGACGGTGTTCCTATGGGTCTGACATCCGGAACACGCGAACCGAAAATGCTCCCGTTCTATGCGATAGACAGACCTCCGGAACATCTCGTGAAAGGTCTCAGGGTGCTGGATGAAGAAATCAACAAAGGAAACAGCACTTCAAGTACCAAGATTGCTCCGAAACTCATCGAAGCGGGAATATGGATCAGAGACGAGAGAACGGAGAAGAAAGGAGAAAAACAGTCCTTTGCCGTGAATTACCACCGCGATTTCATGACGAAATGGATAGAATTGGGGTGGGTGGAAAAGGATAAACTGCGCAGGAAAGACGTAATCACGGAAAAAGGAAGGAATGTGCTGAACACATTCTATTCCTATCTTTGATATCTCACATCCATCCGTGTTTGGTATAGACTCCCAATACTTCCAGAGCAGGCAGATTCAGCGACAGTGCCGTTTCGAAAAGACCCATGCCTTTGCTGTGACATTTGACTATTTTGTCTTCCTTTTCGGCGGGGACACAGTGTTCCTTCTTTTCTTTATGCGAAACTGTTGCCGGTTCTTTGTTCCACAGCAGACTCTGACACTTGGGGCATTTACGGGGCACTCCGTCCTTCCTGGAGGTCCATGTGTGGGAACATCTCCTGCAGAAATATGTTCCGACTTCCGAATTCCAGTTTGTCGAACCGCAGTTCGGACACTTTTTCGGTTCGTTTTTCCTTAAATTCCACTCATATCCGCAGCGTTTGCAGCAGACACTTCTGCGTTCCGGTGACTTTCCGCCCACATTGAAATCTCTGCCACAATAAGGGCAGTGGCAGACTCTTTCGTGAACGGAATTTATATCGCCGCTTCTCTCCGGATTTTGGTCCCCATTCATCTTGTTAAGCCCCCCCCCCGATACTGGATATGATCGTGGATTATACATCCAATATATTTACCTTTTAATTGCGTTTTTCGTAAATCGGATGCTTTCGAACGGTTACTCAAACTTTGTACGGTACTTTACCGAGAATATTCCCAATATGATGAAGAACACAATCATTCCGATGACAACGTACGCCATAGTATTGTCCTTCTCATCCGCAAATCCGTCATCGAGAATCTCAAGAGTGCCATTAACCTTCCAACTGCCTGACACATCAGATGACACATAGTACGTAACAGAATCCAATTCAACTCCTTTGAATGCAGATTCCATGTTACTGGGCATCGCACAGTATGCTTCTATCTCCGCAATGTTCAGACAGTTGCCGAATGCAGAGTCGCCGATTGTTTCCAGGGGTTCGCCCATTACCACACATTCGAGATACGACGGTTTTCCCGCACATTGGAATGCACTTGAGCCGACCTCTTTTACATTCATGAGATCGATGTAGAGAATTCCGGAACAGTTGTAGAACGCACTGTTTCCTATCTTTGTGACATTTTCGGGGATTGTTATCGAGGATAACGAAGAACACTGTGCAAAACAGCTCTCCGGGATCTCCGTAATTCCGTTTCCGAGGGTGACATTCACCAGTGAAGAACACCCGTAGAATGCGTTGGATCCGATGTACTTCACACTGTCAGGAACAATAAGTCTCGAGAATGATCTCGACGAACAACCCGAAAACGCATCCGAACCTATGTAGAGCAGATCCTGAGGCAATGTTACGGTTGAAAGAGAAGTACATCCTTTGAGAGATTCATCCAGGATGTGTTCAACGGATTCCCATCCGTAAATGCTCTTCATCGTCGAACCGTAAAACGCACGTGTCAGTATCTCGGTAACGGATGACGGAATTTCCACGGATTCCAGTGAATAGTCTTTGTAAAGAAGACCGTACGCACTGTAAATTGCCGTATTGTCGGTACGCATGAACGCTGCATCCCCCACATACACAACCTGACGGTCTCTGTTGTCTGCGGAAATGTATCTCGGAATGCTCACATATGCTCCGGAAACGTATCTGTTGATCATCACGGAATCGTTGATTACGACATAAGTAAACGAGAAGGGATCCTTGTTGTACGATCCTGTGTAAACGTATTCGTCGATTGCGGTTGCATCCACGGAATCCCATCCCGATCTGTCCGATAATCTGTATACAGTGATGAATGACGGAACCGTTCCTTCGAATTCGGGACAGTCTCCCATGAAGTATACTGCGGTTACACCGCACATCCAATCATTCCATCCGAAATATGTGACGGTTTCCGGAATCACGATTGCGGATGCGGAAGATACGTTATTGAACGCTCCCGATTCGATTGTTGTGAGCATCTGTCTTCCGAATGCGGAAGGAACGAAGAGAATATCATCTTCACAGTCCGCTGTCAGAGATTTCAGCACGGAATAATATGTTCCGTCCGATTCTACGGTATATTCAGCCTGACCGTAAGGGTAAACTACACGTTCTTTGACTTCGGCGGCACCTTCCGTGTCGGTACCTACCGCGAAATACTGTATTGTTGAGGTTTCAAATGAAATGAAAGAACCGTCGTAACTCACTGTCAGCGGAACTGCGGAGCCGCCGGGAGTTATTCTCCACGCCGCTTCATGCAGTCCTTCCGATAATGCTAGAGGAAGAGAAATCTTCACGTCACCGCTCAGTTCGGTTACGGAATGTCCGTCGACCTTGAGAGACATACTGTAGTATGCCGAATACTGCACCTTCTTGAGTGCGGAAGCTGTTTTCACACTGAACGGCCCGTTGGTCACATTGAGAGAAATTTTATCGGAATCTTCAGCCAGCGAAGATAACGAACCCGCCGAAATAATCAGCGAACCTCTCGGAACGGAGATTCTTAAAAGTGCGTCTTTTCCGAGTTTCTCGCATAACAGTGCAATCGAATCGGAATCGATAACGGCGGCTGTTCCGTTTCCGAATTGGGAGATATCGCATACTGTGTACGCGCCCCCGTTTTTAACAAGCTTTGAGATTGTGTCTTCAGTGTGTTTTACGGTGACCGTATCGCCTGTCGCGTTTCCTTTTGAATCTCTTTCCGCATCGAAGATTCCGGGTATCAGTTTAAGGTAGACGTCGGTGTTTCCGATTATTCTGTGGTTTACGGTGTACTCTTCTGTCATCGCACTGTCGCGGTACATTAAAGCCATCGCTTCGCCGCTGTAGAGATCCAATACGGCATAGGTTCCCAATGATGTGTTGTATTCCGCGGTCGACGTTCCGACGGATTTGCCGTCGAGATAATATGTGACAGTATACACAGCCAACGACGGTTCGTAGTATGCGAACACCGTTTTTGTGTCTTTGACGGAACTGAAATCCGCAGGACTGTTACCGTTGGGCGTGATACTCCAGCATTTGAATTTGTAAGTATATCCCACTGTAGGCTGTCTTTCGGGATCATCCGGCATATCGGATAACGCCGTGTTGTAACGTACGGTCTTCGTACAGATCAGAGATCTGTCGTAATCGCAGAATTTCACTTCACACATTCTTTCGGATGCGGTGAATATCGGATAAACATCTGTATCCGACGTTACCGAAGATAAATCCTGACTCCATTTGGAGAATGTGTAGGTGTAGCTGTCATCCTTCTCTTTCTCAGGAATTCCCGTATAGGCTGCGGGAGAACCGGCTTGGACATATTCCGTGTATATGCAGTTCACCATGCCTTCGGTGAAATATCTGACTCTGTATGTTTCATAAATGTACGATGCGGTAAACACCGTGTCCGATGTTATCGGAGATGTTACGTCTCCCCATCCGGAGAATGTCGCTCCCTCCAGTGTCTTCGGTTCCGGGATCAGTGAGAAATCCAACTGTTTGCCGTATTCGACTTCCTGTGTCGCCAATACGGTTCCGTCGGGCATTACGAACTTGACGGTGCAGTACACTGTATCATCCGCATCCGAAGGGACAATTGCCGATACGGCTGTCATCATCAGCAGCAATATAATCAGAATCCGCACCGCTTTCATATGATCACTCCGTTCCGAGACTGCGTTTCGGGAGAACGTAGATTTCTCCTTCACGGTCCGTGCCTACACAGGAATCTACGCCGTACACATCGCGGATGAGATCTTCCGTGATAATTTTCTTAGGATCTCCGATTGCGACTATTCTTCCTTTTTTCATGATGATACAGATGTCACAGTATCTTGCCATCAGCGAGATATCATGTTCCGCAACGAGAATCGATATTCCGTTGTGTGCGAGATCTCTGAGATATTCCATGACTTCGAGTTTGTATTTCATATCAAGATGCGATGTGGGCTCGTCGACCAACATTATCTTCGGTTCCTGAACGTACGCTTTCGCAATGAGTACACGCTGTTTCTCTCCCGAAGATAACAGTGAAACCTGTTTTCTCCTGTACTGATCGAGACCGAACGTTTTCAGTGCGTTTCTTACGGTTTTTTCATCCTCTTCGCTCTCCCACCAGACCTTGTTCACGAAAGGATATCTTCCGAGCATGACCATATCCATCACAGATATTCCGTACATCTGGGTCATTTCCGCAGGTACGTTCGCGACAATCTTCGCAACATCCGCGGGACGCATCGATGCAATATCTTCACCGTCAACCGCAATCTTTCCCGTCCACTTTGTATGCATTTTCGAAATGCATTTCATCATCGTCGATTTACCGCAGCCGTTCGGACCGATCAGACCTATGAGTTTGCCCTTAGGCATTGAGTAGGTTATTCCGTGAAGGATTTCGATATCATCAAATGAAATCTTCAGATCCTCCACGTTCAGAATCTCATCTGTCATACTCGCGCCCCCTCTTTATGAGCATATATGCAAACACAGGAGTACCGATCAGTGCGGTAACTGCGCCCACAGGCAATTCCAAAGGAGAAATCACGACACGTGCAATAATATCTGCGAAGAGCATCAGACACGCTCCCAAAACGATGGATGCAGGCATAATCAATCTGTGATCGCTGCCGAGCATCATACGGCAGGCGTGAGGTACGATAAGCCCCACAAATCCTATGATTCCTGCGAATGCGACACATACCGATGTAAGAATCGAAGCAATCACCATCATGATCGCTTTGAATTTCCTTACGTTCATTCCCAGCTGTCTTGCCTGATCTTCACCGGACATGAACAGATTGAATTCACGTGCCCAAAGCATTGAAATCAGAGATATTCCCAAAGCGGGAACGAGAACGAGAAATGCGTTTTCCCATGAGATATTTCCTAAAGAACCGTACAGCCACCACATGATGTTTGTGATGTTGTCTTTATTCAGAGAGAGGAACACCGTCTGCAGTGATGAGAACGCAAATCCTACAATCACTCCTCCCAGGATGTAATTGGTTGCGGAACCTCCAGCAGCTTCCGCAACGAATAATGTTATCGCGAATGCCGCAAGACCTCCGATGATTGCTCCCAGGGGAATGATGTATGAACTGTATCCCGACATAACCGGAATTGCGGAAATCATCGTCGACATGGCAACGGCGATACAGCCCGCTCCCGAGGACACTCCCGTTATGTACGGATCGACGAGAGGGTTCCTGATCAACGCCTGAAACATACATCCTGCAATAGCAAGTCCCGCTCCCACACCGATTCCCGCGATTATTCTGGGCAGTCTTGACGAGAATACGTAAAGTTCCTCTGTCGTGAGATTGGATCCGCCTTTGGAAATTGCTGAAATCAATGCTCTGAATGCTTCGTCGATCGGTATCACACCGCCCGATGAAATCGATATCGAAATGAGGAACATCACCGCGATAAAGAACAATCCCACGACGAGAATAATTCTGAAACGCTTCCTCTTGATGCCCATCTCGCTTCTGTTGTCGTCAGACGGGACCATGCTGTCGTTCATCGCTTTGAATCCTCTGACGAATGTTTTCATAAGTCCCTTCAGACGACCGCTGTCTCCGTCCATCCTATGTCCTCCTGTATAATACGACGGCAGTCAGTGATACGAGGGCTGTCACTCCCGCGAGTGCCAGCCACGACCAGTGTGCCAGTCCCTGTGATTCGTAATTAATTTGGGAACTGCTTCCCCTCTCGATTCCGGGTGTCTCCGATATGACATAAATTGCGCCGTAATCGTTGCCGACAATCACTTTCCCGTCGACAACCGTCGGTGTGCACATACTGTATGCGGCTCCGCCGTACGGACTTACTTTCGCTTTCCATACGACAGTGCCTGTATCGGAATCCATGCACCAAACCCATCCTCCCAGAGATCCTTCGGATCCCGGGGAATAATCCATTCCGTAAATTCTCCCGTCGCAGTAAACGGTACCTCCTCCGCATACGGCTTCTGTATCCTGCACCCAACACAGACTGCAGTCGTCCACCCACAGGGAATAATATCCGCTGACGAGTTCTTTCTCGGCGCCTGTATCGTGGTCAGTAATTGTGTGCGTACCGCCTGTTGTGTATGAGATATAAACATAGAAACGGTCGCCGTAGACCACGGGTTTGTTACCGAGATAGTATTTTTTCCACACGGTGCTTCCGTCGGAGATATCGATTAACGAAATACCTCCGGATCCTGCAGTCATGCCTCCGTCGGTGAAACAGACAATCGCACGGTTCCCGGAACATACCGATATTGAAGTTACCGCTCCGACATTGTTTCCTGCGGAATCGGTCATCTTTATCGACCAAATCTTATCTCCGGTCGTTGCATCGCAGCAAATGAGACTTCCCGCGCAGTTTCCGTGAAGTACGACTTTCTTACCCTCCGATTCGGTAATACACGGCGGATAGTAGTAGAAACATCCTCTTTCACTGTCATCGGGAATATTTGTCCATAATTCCGTAAATCCGTTGTCCCTGTCAACGGAATAACATCTCATCACTCCGTCGGACGTTCCGAAATAAAGCGCACCGCTGTCGTATACTGCATTGGTAGGTCCCGCACTTACGTGCGTCCTGTCGGTAACAACTGAAGGATCGTTTCTGTATGTTGTGTATTCGGTTACTTTGAGTCTGCTGCACTTGTCCGGTTCCGATCCTTCTGGAACGAGTTCCGCCAGAGCTTCGCCTGTAAATCTGTCAAGACAGTATACGTGCCAGTTACCGGAAAAGAGAATAATCATGTCCCCGACGATAACAGGCGTCACAATCTCGATGTTGCCGGAATTGGAATAACTCAGGGACCACGCAACCTCTTTGTTTACTGTATCCAAACAGTATAGCCATGCAAGACTGTCCATTCCCACACTGCCGTAAACACCCGATACAGTATGATAGATCAATCCGTCCGCATACAGTATCGTACAGTCAACCGCTCCGGCGTATGTGTTGTACCATTCGAGAGGTTTTGCAACGGAATCGGGGCCGTATGATGTGCTTACGCCGTCCGATGAAGAATTACCGCGGTATGAAGACCATACTGTTTCGTAATCGGGGTTGGATGCGGGGGCAATCGTATCCGACGGATAGTATCCCAATGCGAGATCTGCACCCATGTACTCCTTGTCGACGTTTCCGGGTTCGGTTTCCCACACAACGCCGTTCCATGAATATAATCTCCATTCGCATTTTTGTTTGGATGCCGAATCGTTTCCGATTGTTACGGAAGATATTCCGTTTACGGAATCGGTTACAGGACCTATTTCCGTATCTGCAAATGTGTATGATATTTTGTTTTCATCCAATGTCTGGGATATTGCATCCTTTACGGTGGATACGCCGACGGGAATTGTATACCAATATGTGTTCCCGTTACCGTAATCGACTAAAAGTTTGCTTTCCGATGTTTCTCCGTCGGAATAAACAGATACGGCGGAAACGAAAAGAATCAGTATCAAGGCAACTGCGATCAGTCTCTTTGCCATGATAACAACCCCTGTGCTTTGACATATGTCAGATATCCGTTGTCGCCGTCGTTGTAGCTGTCGTTGTAATACTTCACGCCGATTCTGTCCGTAGGATCAGCTGCGGCAAAAGAATCGGGATCGATTATCTTCGCAACCAATTCCAACGCTTCCGGCAGTCTCGCTCCCGGCCTTGACAGTAAACTTGCAGCATCTCCGGAGAATACGAACACATCTCCGTTTCTGAACGCAGGCGTCTGTTTCCACATATCGTTAACCTGCGAAATCAGCGAACGGTACTGTCTCTGGGTCTTGATTTCAGCTGTGTCGTAAATGATGATAATCACGTCGGGCTGTTCATCGTAAACAGCTTCCTTATCGGCCATGAACCACCCTTCGGAATCGTCCGAGAATATGTTCACCGCACCTAACGATTCCAACATATTCGTGACATACGTATTCGAACCCGGAGTGTACGGAGATTCGCTTACTCCCAATGAGACGAAAACTCTCTTGCCTGTAATCTCCGGTATTCTGCAGATGCTGTTGACCGCTTCCTTCACATCACCGATATATGAATTTCCGGCGGTCGGCTTTCCCAATGCCGATGCGCAGATCCACAGATTCTTCAGAAGACTGTCCATATCCGTCGCACTGTACAGAACGACACAGTTCACTCCCGCTTTGCGGAGTTTGTCCGCCATTGTGACGTGTTCTCCCGTTCCTCCGTCTAGGAATACAATATCGGGTCTTTCCGCCACGATCAATTCGAAATTCGGGTCGGTATAACCTCCGACAATCCGTATTTCCCCGGAATTCTGTTTTCTTACCAGCGAATTCGGGTAATCGCTGTATCTATCCGTACCGATTATGCTGTCCAAACCTCCGACAGCTATCACCGTCTCGGTTACCGACGGTGATAAAGTGACAATCTTAAGAGGAGATCCGTCCCTGTTTTTACCGTCTGTTGCGTAGCTGTAGTACATGAAACCCGTGGAATCCACCGCAGGCATCATTTCACTGCCCGTACCTGTCCTGGCCCATGCGATAATTTTCTCATTCGAGATATCATAAGAATCGGGATTCTCTACTTCTGACCAATGCGTATCGGTACCGCTCCCGCGGAGAACATACATTCCCCACTTTACGTTGAGAAGCTGAGGCACATTGTTTACGGAATATACGGTACCGTCTGTGTTGTATTCTATACCGTATCCTTTCTCAGAACATACCTTCGAAAGAATGCCGGAACCTGTCATACCGTCGCCGAATTCTGTTTCGATCCACTCTGTGTTGTAATAGGCATAATCTATCATCACACCCTGTTTCTCGTCCTGAGCATCCAACGTGAAACCTATGAAAGGGATCGATGCGACAACCATTATCGCAATGACTGCAGATGAAATCAGTTTGACAGTTCCGGCCATCAAGGTATCACTTCTTCCTGACGAACAGGAAAACCGCTCCTGCGCATACAACTGCGACGATTGCGCCGATTACGACGTAAATCACCGTGCCGTTGTCATTACCTGAAGGAGTGTTCTCGACACCTATGACCCAGGATGAGAAGTGAGTCGTTGTGAATGTCATTTCTCCTTTCGCGGAATCGTATGAAGCTCCTTCGACTTTTGTCAGAGTATCTCCGTCAACATACCATACGAAAATCTTCCCGGAATCGGCTCCTTCGGGAAGTTCATATTTCACGGCAAGTGTGACAGTACCGGAAAGATTGTGTATCTGGGTCTCACCGGAAATCATGTCAATATCCACGGAATGTCCCGACGATACTTTGTCATTGAATTTCTCCTCGGTTTCCGTATCTCCGGATATGAATCTGATTGTAATTCCGTTCGATGCGGATTTGTCTGAGAGTACATCCTTACCGAGTGTGACGGAACCGAAGGACGACTGTAATTTTACCGTAATTCCGTCAGATGCGGAAAGGGACGAAACATCCTCCGAACTTATAGCATAAGACACTCCGCTGAACGAACCGTCTCCTGCGGAAATTACGAGAGATGACTTTACATCTCCGACAGAATCCGATACTTCGGACATCTGTTTCAGGACTTCGGCTACAGCCGAAGAATCGATTGTAACGTCTGCGTGATTGTCCGTAATTTTAGTTTCCGCGGTAATCGAAGTAACAGACTCGGTAATTCCGTCGGATTGTTTCACAACGGTTTCCACACCGTCTCTGGAAATCTCCATGTCGCCGTCTGTATTCACATATAACACAGATGCTGTCTCGGTTTCTCCGCAGACAGTGCACGTATGTTCTTTGATACCGGGTGCCGACAGTGTCGCTTCTTTGATTACAGTCCAATCGGACTGTGTGTGTCCTGTTGCGGGAACGGTTTCCTCTTTTTTCTCGCCGCAGGTCTCACAGATGTATGTTGTTTTTCCGGCAGCCGTACAGGTTGCAGACACCGTCGATTCGACTTTCCATGAATGTGTATGTGACTTTGCTACACTTTCGAATACGGGTGTAACATCGATATCCGCTGTAACACAGGAAAGATCGGAACTCCATCCGATGAATCTGTATGTGTATTCGTCTGTCTCCGCCTTGGTAGGAATTAAATCGTATTTCGCTGCGGAACCGGAATCGATCTGTTCTGTGTGGAGAAGAATTTTCTTTGCATCGTCGTAGTAATAACGGACAGTCACCTTAGTCGAATCAAACTGAGCCGTGAATACGGTATCTTCGGTTATCGCATTGCCGATGTTTCCCCAACCGAGGAATATTTTGCCCTCCGGAACAGTGATTTTCGGTATTTCCGATTCCGAAAGGATTGTTCCGTACTTGGCCTCGGTCTCCTTCACGACCTCTCCGTCAACCACAAACTTCACTGTGTTGTAATTTTTGATGCATTTTATCTCACCGGCATAGGGATTGGGTTCCGAGCCTCCCTTGTCGATGATGTATCCGTCACCATACGGATCCGGAGTGGAAATCAAATAAATGCATTCCACGTATTTGTACACGGCCGGATCATAATATCCCAGTGTCCAGTTGTTGTAATCCCATTCGCCGTCAACCCAGGTCCATTGACTCCAATAGGCCCATACGCCGTCTCCGACGAGTTCGTCGCCGAGACCGAACATTCTGACAATCCAACACTGAAGGTCGTTTCCGTTGGAATCGGTACCGGTCTTGAGTATAATATCCAGCAGATTGGATTCGACTGCATTTTTCAGAACCTCCCCCATTGAGGAACCTGTACCTTCAAGCCAGAATCCTTCGGTTCTGATTTCTGCAGTGAATGTGTTCTGAACGTCGATGTTGTCACCGTCGAAACCGTTCGCGAATCTTATGAAAACGTATCCTGTGGATACGGGTTTGAAATTGGGTATCGAATAAACGATTGTACCGTCGTTATTCGTCGATGTACATACGTGAAGACAGTAGGATGTACCTGAATTCATCATTTTATCCGATTCGGAATCGAATCCCATTACACCCCACCCGGATGTTCCGAGCGGAAGCCACTGATGTACACGCCAGGAATGGTCGGAATCCACCGTCCTCCCGTCGACGGATGCGACATTTCCTCTGTCGTTGTACGTTATGGTTTTATTCTGAGCTTTTACGGCAGCCTCTATGGCTCCTTTGACGGTGCTCACACCGCTCACCGTCGATTCTTCGTATTCCCCGTTCTCATCTTCGATGAAAACACGGATGTTATCACAGACCGCCGCATCGGAATCGTCGGAAATCACGGACGGAACAATAAGTATCACTGCCGTGACAGTAAGCAGAATCAGTATCGAAGATACAATCCGATCCCGTTCCGCTGAGCGGTTTCTTCTTTCTCCCATTACATCAACCCCTGTACATCGTATGTGCCTGTCCTGCACATACTGAATTAAAAACGGGGGACTTCCGTCCCCCCGAAAAGTTTCATTCGGTTCCGGTGTTCCTCCTTGAGCGGATGAATAAAAACGCCCCCAGTGCCAGAAGAACAATCACGATAACGGCAATGACAATCATGAAAGTGTTA
>CAZDCU010000008.1:0-49159 GCA_964504055.1 uncultured Methanomassiliicoccales archaeon | reverse complement strand
AAGTGAAGTGATGGGACCTTATATAATTCACCCGAAACCCCTGCGGCAGGCGCTACAAATATAACAGATGTGGCAAATGACTCACACGGGATGCAGCATATGACGATGTTCGACAACAGGGGCATGGAAAGGAAAAAACAACTGATCGCCCGGGAAGTTCACGGTGATTTCATCGACACCGGGTGTACACCGACTACATGCGAACCCATCTCCGACGCGGATTTCGAAGAAAGCATCCCGGAAACAAACACCGCAGACGATTATGAAGAAATCATCTACGAAGAACCTGCATCCGTAAGCGAAACCGTCGGAATAATCTACGGAAAAGCGGGAACAACATGCTTCGACTGCAGAGTGTGTGCGGAACATCTCGAACGTTCAGAATATGTATCGGTAATACACGACGACTACGGGCCCGTACTATGCCAGGTGGGCACACTTGTCAGAAAATCAAATCTTACATTGGAAGAAGCGAATACCGCAGACGCCGATAAAATCGAAGATATTGTCAGTGCACACATCGATGTCGTAGGATACAGAGACGAAAGAGGTTTGCTGATGACTCCCCGTACCACTTTCAGGGCGGGTGTGAAAGTAACACGCGCAGACCCGGAACTCGTAGGTTCCGTCTTAGGACTGAGAATCAACCCGAAAACAGACGGTTACATCGGACTGTTACACGGTCACGGAATACCCGTGGCACTGAACATCAACGAACTGATTCAGAGACATGCATGTATTCTAGCCAAAACAGGCGGCGGTAAGAGCTACATGTCCGGAGACATCATAGAAGAACTGATGAAGCACGATGTCACGTGCATGATTATCGATCCTCACGGTGAATACGGCGCAATGAGAGACCCCGGAGAGAAGGGAGATGAAAAATTCGGTGTAATTCCGCACGGATACGCCGACCGCATCAAGGAATTCGGAATCACCGACGGCGGAGATTCTCTTATCAAACCCCTGAAATTCACATTCAAATCACTGGAACCGAGGGAAATATTGGACTTAATGAGAAAAGCGGACGTAAGATCTTTCCTTCCTCCGATCAAAAGAGCCGTAGAAACATTAAGAGAAACAGGAGAACTGTATTCGGTAACCGATTTGATTAACGTCCTGAAAGAAGACGGCGGTTCAAGAAACGTTATGCTCATCTCCGAATTGGAATACATAGACAGCATGGGCATCTTCGCAGAAAGAGGAAACCGTATTGACGAGTTAGTGGAAAAAGGAAAAACCACCGTAATCAATCTCAAAGGCGTACCTCCGGACATTCAGCAGCTGATTGTAAAACGTCTCGCAACATTCATGTTCGAACTCAGAAAGAAGGGAACCGTTCCTCCGATGATGTTCGTCGTGGAAGAAGCACACAACTACTGCCCTCAGGGAGAACACGTAATGTCCTCCAAACCTTTGGCTACGATAGCATCCGAAGGAAGGAAATTCGGTTTGGGTTTAATGGTAATAAGTCAAAGGCCCGCAAAAGTCGACAAAAACGTCCTGAGTCAGTGCGGAACACAGATAATCCTTAAAGTCACGAATCCCAATGATATCAAAGCGATTACCGCATCCATCGAGGGTCTGACGACAGGTATGGGAGACGATATCCAATCAATGCCGATAGGTATGGCGATGGTTGTCGGAGCGGGAATAGAATCTCCTCTCCTGGTGGAAGTAAGGCCGAGAGAAAGCAGACACGGCGGAGCGGGCGTGAAGATATTGGGTGATGAATGATGAACGATACCGTCACAGAAGAGAAAATCGACAGATATCTCAGTATAACAAAAGAAGCACTCGATAAGCTGAAAGTCGTAACACCCGAACGTTCGTTCGCGAGAGATCTTTCCGACAGTTTTCTTGAGATGGCTCAGTGCTACTACAACGATGCGCTTTCATTCCGTGCGAACGGAGATTTTGTCACCGCGTTTGCTGCGGTAAACTACGCACACGGATGGCTTGACTGCGGTGCGAGAATCGGACTCTGGGACGTTGACGGAGACGACAGACTGTTCACTCTTTACAAATGAACGGTAACGAATCCGTGGAAGAACATTCGTACGTTTCCAATCCCATATCTTCGAGAACATCGATCGGAGCATCGGTGAAGATACTGTGACCGAGCATGCACATTGCGCCTCTCGGTAATTTCTTCAGTGCTTTTTTCATCACAGGCGTTTCCAATCCGATTTCGTCTGAAAATCTGCGTGAAAGATCGAAAAGAACATCAACCGAAGATTTCTCAATAAACTCATTTACACAGGAAGAACCGAATTTTCTCAGCTTGTCGGATGTTCTCTTATCGTTGAGTACCGAACCCGTACTGAGAGGTTCTCCGAATACCGCTATAGATAATTTATCGAATTTCAATCCCGAATCAACTGTTTCTCCTTCCGGAGGTAAACCCGCTTCCTTTCTTATCGGTACGTGAGACTTACAGGTAATGGCGGAAACATCTCCCAAACCGCCTCCTCCCACTACCTCAGCAATATGTGCGTTCAGGAATGCAGTATCCAAAGATTTTCCTTCGATGATACAGGCGCAGTATGCAGCGGCAATTGCACCTGACGCAGACATACCGAATCCCTGTCCCACGGGAAGATCGTTCTCGATTGTCACGTCGTAACCTCTCGACGATGACATGAGAATCGCAGCTCTTGTTATGTCGCAGCCGCAGACCTTTCCGTCCATTGTTATTTCGATTTTATCGTCGGTACGCTCTTCCAATGTGACGGTTGTACCTTTGGAGAGTTTCACACCGACTCCCCTGGATCCCGTTTCCATTATGGCGTTACTCTTAACGGGTTCGAAAAAGCATGTTATGTGTCCGGGACAGAAAACGGATGTCATGCTACCCTCGAGCACCCGTCGAGAATGGAATCCGCTATGTTGTCTTTGGGTCCCGTGATATTCTTCTGACCGTTCGAAGTGATTATGATAGCGGACGAGGAAGTCTTTCCCGCAGAGTCGATATCATTGGCTACTATCGCATAAAGACCGTATTCCTTCATACGTGCCTTCGCTTTGGAAACCAATTCGTCTTCCGTTAATCCCGATTCTGCTTTGAATCCTATGACGTGACTGCATTTCTTACACAGTACAGGTAAAACCTTCGGAACGGGTTCCAACTCCAAATCGAAACCTCCGTCGCTTGAAATCTTACCTGTTCTCTTCTCCGCAGGAGTGAAATCAGCCAAAGCTGCGGGAACAATCACGAAATCGTGATTCACGGAATCAGACATAGCCAGTAAGTCGGAAACGGAATCGAATCTCTTCACGTTCATGTAGTCGGGAATGGGCACACTGCATCCGCCCATCCACAGTTCCACATCCGCTCCGCGTTCCATTGCTCTGTCAGCAATCCTTACGGCCATAAGTCCCGTGGAACGGTTCGTAATGATTCTCATGGAATCTATCGGCTCTTCGGACCTTCCTCCGATGACCAATATCTTCTTTCCCGCAAGATCGTCCTTCGAAAGAAGTCTGAAAACAGATGCGATAACCTGTTCTTTGGATGCAACCTTCGCTCTCGGACCCTCAATCCTGGGTCCGATGAACGTTACACCCATTGTTTTCAGTGTTTCGATGTTTTTCTGAACCGCAGGGTTCCTGAACATCGCATCGTGCATTGCGGGTGCAACCGCAACGGGAATTCCCGAACCCAACGCAACGGTAGCCATTGATGTGACAGGAGTGTCATCGATACCGTTCGCAATCTTGGAAATCGTATTCGCCGTGGCGGGATAGATCAGAAGAATATCCGCATCCTGACCTCCCATTAAGTCCACATGCTCCGTCTTTCCGGTAAGTGCCGTGACAGGCTTATTTCCCGATGCATATTCCATGGAAAGAGGCGTAACGAAGTCACAGGCAGACTGTGTCAGTACGGGAATTACTTTCGCACCGTGTCTTATCAGTTCACGTATTGTAGCGAAACATTCCGTTGCCGCTACACTCCCGGTAATACCGATTACGATGGTTCTTCCCTTGAGTCTGTTACTCTTCTCACAAAAGATTTCCTCTGCCGGGTGCATCTTCACATCCTCTCTTTAATCAATGAAATAATATCGTCCAGAACTTCGTTCTGCGGTCTCGATGCGTCTATTACTGTAAGGTCAAATCTTTCAGCCGTTCTGAGATAGACTTCCCTTACTTTTTTCAGATATTCCAGATGCTCGAATCTGCTTACAGATTCCCCTCTTTTGTTCACACGTTCGAGAGATACTTCCGGATCGATATCCAGAAGAATGTGAACATCGGGTTTTATTATAACACCTGAATTGACCGCATACAGCCATTCGTAATCCATACCCGAAGCGGACTGATACGCCAATGTTGATGCATAGTATCTATCCGAAATAACATCGAATCCGTCATCCATCCACTGAATGATGTCTTTGGTATGGCACGCCCTGTCTGCCGTAAACAGCAGAGCCTCGGCTTCGGGAGGAAGACTGTCCGAAGAAGCGACAAGATCTCCTATCGCACTTTTCGTAGGTTCGGCGGTAATCTTCACCTTACGGTTGTAAGATTCCATGAATTCCTTCATCTTTGCGATGACTGTGGTCTTTCCCGACCCGTCTATGCCCTCGATGACTGTGAAGAACGGACTGCTCATCATCCATCGCTATAAATCGTTCACTTATAAGGTGTGCGCAGACGGTCCAACCTGTTGTACAGAGAATACAGACTTTCGATGTCTTTTATGTCTTTAATGCAGACCTCTCCGAGTTCCTTACGGATGGAAAGATCATACGGAACACATAGTGCGGAAAGCTGTAAAGATAATTCTTTTGCGAGAATGTCTCCCTTGTCGTCCCAATCCGTGAGAATAATCGCTTTCTTTCTTCTGTTGTAAACCGCTTCCGCCGCTTTCAGAGGTCCTCCGTCTCTCTGTACTTCTATCGTTTCGACATCAAGACCCAGAGCCTTCAGAGCTTTGAGATCGTTCTTACCTTCGACTAACACAATGTACTCCGAAGACATCGCCTGAATCCTATCGAGAATTTCTCCCATAATCTCCAGTCTCTGCGAATCATTCAATGATATCCCTCAGATGTTTTGTTACGGTGTTTACATCATTTTCCGCAAGAACGGTCTTCTGTCTGCTTGTCTGTCCTTTTGTCACGGAGCATTTACACTTAAGAGATTCACGGAAAACATCCTCGACTTCCTTATTCGCTCTGCCGTCGAGAGGAGGTGCTTTCACTCTTACGATGATTCTTTTCCTCCACTCATCGATACCTTCGATACCCGACCTGTCCGATCTCGGAGATACGGTGATTTCGATTTCCGTGCCCCCTCCGACACTGCGCAAAGCCTCGGATACATCCATGGATAACCATAGATGTCATGGTATAAGGCGATACAGTCTGTTCTCTCAATTCCGGAAATACCCAAACATAAAATACAGACATTCCGTTGGAGCGGACGTGCCCGCCCAAGAAGGTGATTTGGAATACGGCGACCTGACGTCGATAAGCAGGAGTGAAGCAAGCAGCGGAAGCCTGACATCGGTAAGAAAGGACCTGTATCCCGCAATGGCAGCTCTCTATGAGAAAAAATGCAAAGAGTGTGAGAAAATAATCCGTTCGAATGCGGATTCTATTCTCTTCGAAGGTGCTTCGGACAAGAAGAGAAAGACACTCAAAGCGATGAAGGATGTCACAGAGAAACGTATGAAGAAAATCTTCGACCTGGCTATGAGGGGAGGAATGGGTGCGGACAACATCACCGATACCCTCACACCCGAGGAGAAGGAATTATACGATACATTATACGCAGCGGCGAAGGCACATTGGAATCTTCTCGAAAGGAAGAAAACAGCTGTTATTCCCGACATTACGCAACCGGATGTCATTCCCGAACCTCCGATCGAACAGCCTACGGTTATCGGAAAAACTGTTGAGAATGTTACGGAAGACCCCGAAGTACCTCAGACCGAGGTTATCGAGGTAGCGGAATCCAATGCGGTTCCGTTGGATGTTGAATTTACCGAAATCCCCGAAGATGAAGACGAAGATCCCCGTAACATCACGATAGACGTTCCTGCGGAGATTCCTTCCGAAAAGATTACTGAAACGCCGATTCCCGAAGTAAAAGAGGAAACAGAGGATATCGATCCGATGTCGCTGACACTTATCCGTATGACTTCGGATTTGGAACAGGAAATCTCGGGAATCGACCGTACGTACAATCTGAAAAAAGAAGATGTGGTACGTCTTCCCGGTTTGTTGGCAAAAGTTCTCGTGAACAGAGGATTGGCGAAAGTAATCAATCGTGCATGATGCGCGTATCGCCTTTGTATTCCAGACAGTCAATCTGGAATCTTTTGATTCCCGTTATTTTCGAAACGGTTTCCCTGGCGATATCCGGTTCGTTGTTATGTCTGCTGAGATGCGCTAAGAAAATTTTCCTGTGCGGATTTCCGTCGATTGTTCTTTTCAATACTTCTCCCGTAGCGACATTGCACATATGACCCAGATTACTGTCGATGTGACGTTTCAGACTGATAGGATACGGTCCTTCGTCAAGCATTCTTTTGTCGTAATTCGATTCAATCAAAGCAATATCCGCTTCTTCCAAAGCGTGTTCGACGGGATACGTAATCATTCCCGTGTCCGTCGCAATCAGCACTTTGAATCCGTCTGCATCCAGAAAATACGAACAGGGTTCGGCTGCATCGTGGGATGTGGGTAAAGCCATAACCTTCATCCCCGCAACTTCGAAGGGATTCATCATCGAAACAGGAGAATATTTCACATTACCCAGATTGCTTGCGTTGAATGTTCTTTCATTACACATGACGGGCACATCCAACTTTCTCGCAAGTATTCCCGCACCCGCAATGTGATCGGAATGTTCGTGAGTTATGAGAATAGATTCAATACATTCCTTGTCCAAACCGTTCAGGTCCATCAGCGACATTAACTTCTTACCGCTCAGACCTGCGTCTATGACTACCGCTCTGTCATCGTATTTCACGACGGTACAGTTGCCGTCGCTGCCGCTTGCGAGTACATGTACCTCGACGGTCATCTTAACGCCTTAGGCTCAGATCAGTTTCTTCTTGTAAATCGTAAAGAGAATGTCTCCTCTCGTGACAATTCCGAGAAGCACTCCTCTGTCAACAACGGGAACACGGCTTACATCCATATCGACCATGGATTTCAGCAGAGACATAACAAGATCGTCCGGACTGGTCATAAGAACAGTACGGACCATAATGTCTCCGATTTTGGTGTTGGCGATATCTTCGGTGGCTTTGTCGATCTCGGGATCTCCGCTGCTCTCGCCGTCGATGTATGATGCCAAAAGATTCTCCGTTGCGGTACCCTTCTTTCTCAGTTTTGCGTCATACGCCAAAATGAGGCCGAGGATATCATTCTGACTTACGATTCCGACCATGTGGTTGTCGTTATCGACCACCGGTGCACCCGTCAGGTTCTCTACCGCAAGTTTTCTTACTGCTTCTCTCACGGTGTTGTTCGGTGATAACGTTACGACGTCAGTCGTCATGATGTCCCTTACTTTGAAGTGTCCCATGCACACGTTATCGTCGGATGTTGATATATTACTTATCATCGGCTTCACGGGGCTTCCGATGCGTAAATGTGTCACATTCATACCTACACCCAGTCCGCAGAAAACCGTGCGGATACAATGGACGAACATTTATATGGGATGAGTTTATTGGAGGTTTTGACGGGGCCTGTAGCTCAGCTAGGTAGAGCGCTCGACTCTTAATCGAGCGGCCAAGGGTTCGAATCCCTTCAGGCCCGCCACTTCTGTTTTTCTGTTTCGAGTGAGCGTAAGCTCTGAATTTTCATCCGTGTCTGCTCTGTTCTAGTGAAGATTTTTGCAATATTTGCAAAAATCTTCAGTTGATTTATTCCTTCGACAGAATACAAACCTGAATATTTTCGATGTTTTTATCTCAAAATTCTCAGTAAAAAACAGTATTTCCGAACACAAATATTTTTTAACTGAAGAAAAATACAATTATTGCAAAAATCTTCAGTAGGATTGATCATGATCAACAGAGACTTCTATCTGAACAAACTGATAAGCAGAATGCACAACGGCATGGTGAAAATAGTCACCGGAATAAGACGCTGCGGCAAATCGTATCTGCTCTTCAGCATATTCAGAAATTATCTTACCGAACAGGGAATCGATGAAGATCACATCATCACCGTGGAACTTGACAGAATAAGCTTCGAGAAACAGCGCGACCGCTATGAACTCTGCAGATACGTCAAATCCAAAATTACCGATGAAAAGCAATACTACGTTTTAATCGACGAAATCCAAATGTGCGACGGTTTCGAACCCGTACTTAATGAATTCCTTCACATAAAGAACGCCGACGTGTACGTCACCGGCAGCAATTCACATCTTCTTTCCAAAGACGTAATCACGGAATTCAGGGGAAGAGGCGACGAAGTCCATCTTAATCCTCTCTCCTTCAAAGAATTCTACGGAACGAGAACCGATTTCGACGAAGCATGGGAAGAATACTGCACCTTCGGCGGGATGCCATTGGTACTCTCGAAAAAAGACGAAGAAGAAAAGATGGGTTATCTCAAAGATCTCTTCACTGAAACGTACATAAAAGACATCAAAGAAAGAAACGGAATAAAGAACGATGAAATTCTCGGAGAATTACTGAATGTAATCTCCTCGTCGATAGGTTCACTGACAAACGTTCAGAAACTCACCGACACTTTTAGGACCGTCGGTAACGTCTCCGTCTCTCCGAATACAGTCAAAGATTATCTCGAGTACCTTGAAGATGCCTACGTAATAAGAAAATCATTACGTTACGATATCAAGGGAAAGAAATACATCAACACCCCGTCGAAGTATTATTTCACCGATCTGGGTCTGAGAAACGCACGTCTGAATTTCAGACAGTCGGAATACACACACATCATGGAAAACATCATCTACAACGAACTCTGCATAAGAGGATTCTCCGTCGACGTAGGTGTCGTGGAAGTCAACGAAAGAAAAGAAAACGGAACCTACGTAAGAAAACAGCTCGAATGCGATTTCGTCATAAACAAAGGAAATCAGAGATACTACATCCAATCGGCATACGCTCTTTACGATGACGAAAAAGAAAAACAGGAAAAAAGATCCCTTCTGAAAATCGACGATTCATTCAGGAAAATAATCATCGTGAGACACGGATCAAAGAGAACCGTAGACGACAACGGCATAGTGACAATCTCACTGAAAGAGTTCCTGTTGGGAGATCCGAAAACAATCTTCTCATAACCGATATACACCGTAATCTGTGTCAATATACACAGAAATACAGTATACATACTAAGGAAATCCATCACAACGGTTATTTACGATGTGGGGGAATTATGAACCATGCAGACAAAAGTCGAGCCGATTGCGAATAAAGGATGGGGCTCCATTCTGGTATTCGGAATCCTGACGTTCATCTTGGGTATACTGTTCATAGTTTCGCCCAAGAGCAGTCTCAAGGTGATTGTCATCATCTCGGGAATATTCGCCCTGGTCACAGGCCTAATGAACGTCTTCGAAGCTATGAACAACCTCGGAGACAAAGGAATGAAACTGATACAGTCCGTTATCCAGGTTATCCTGGGTGTCGTGATGATTGTTATCGCTTTCGTCAACGTTGACATTCTGATGTACGTCGTTGCCGCATACCTCATCGTATACGGCGCATGCTGTTTCTTCGGCATGGATGTTCCCGGTACCCCCATCGGCGGTGCCGCAAAGATTGCAGGTATCGTGATGATTATTCTCGGTATCCTGATCGCCGTGTTCACCGGTGCAGCCGAAGACGTAATCATGATCATCACAGGTGTGTTCTTCATCATCTGCGGTGTAGCTGCGATTGTCGGCGCATTGGGCGTCAAGAAAAACTCAGGGGCTGCCTGAAGTGTTATCCGGCTCCGTGATATTCACGGAGCCGGGTACACGCAGTCCGACGGAATCTGTTTTAAAATTCCGTCACAAACGATAACATGTCTGTCATCACCTCGGATGTAATGGTTTCATCCCTTCTGACTGTCATGATCTTTCTCATAATCCTGTCAGTACCGGCGATTTTTATCACGGTCAGGAATTCCGCCAAAGTCATCAACAGATACCTTCTGCTCAAAGCCGCCGATGAATCTTCGGAATCGTCTCAGAAACATGTCGCGGACGAATGGAATGTCGTAAAGACACCTGCAGTCTACATCACGATGTTTACAGAGCAATTGGATAAGCTGAACAGTCTGAAATCACTCTCCACGCAGTGTCTCCTTGCCGTAGTGATATCGATAATTCTGTGGTTTACAGCAGGTTACGATGATACGATGAAAATCATTGTGATCGTTGCCGATATCGTATCGATACTCACAGTATTTTACGGAAGATTCTACAAGAAAGTATACATGCTCGAGTATCTCGAAATGCTCAACGATACCGAGAAAGAGAACAGTACGGGTACTATCGACACGATGTACGGATGATCGGAATAAAATCCGATCATCCTGCAAACATCTTACGCCTTCCGACGGTTAACAATTATTATCTGATGTTGCAATACACATCAACATGACAAGAGTGATTTTGCACACCAACGTAGGTGACATCAGACTCGACATGTATTCGGATATGCCTGTGACTGCAGGTAACTTCGTCAAACTCGCAAAAGAAGGATTCTACGACGGAGTCATCTTCCACAGGGTTATCGAAGGATTCATGATTCAGGGCGGAGACCCCACCGGAACCGGAACGGGCGGACCCGGATACAACATCAAAGACGAATTCGTCAAGGGACACTCCAACGTCAGGGGAACAATCTCCATGGCAAACACAGGCCGTCCCAACACAGGCGGAAGTCAGTTCTTCATCAACACAGCCGATAACAAATACCTTGACTGGGACGATATGAGAACGCCCTCCAAGCACCCCGTCTTCGGTGAGTGCGCAGACAAAGAAAGCTACGAAGTAGTCCTGAAGATCGAGAGAACGGAAACAGACTATCAGGACAGACCCGTAGAAGAGAGAAAAATCATCTCGGCAGAAGTCATAGAGTGATACCATGACAAGACACATCATGGAGATGCTCGGTATGTCCAAAGTCACAATCGAAGACGGTAAAGTCGTCGATGTGACCGAACCAAAGGTGAAATACTGCCCTCTGTTCAAGAAATACCGCGGAATAGACGAACTCAACTGTGAATCCATAAGGAAAAACGTGGAATTCCGTATCGAGAGTTTCGGAATGTGTAACGACAACCGTGACACCAGAATGAAGGATTTCCTCAGCTTCGGTGTCTCCGAGATGTTAAGTCTCGCCTTGGAAAAAGGAATAATCGATGCGGCGGTCATCGCAGCCGACGGCTGCGGTACCGTCGTATTGGACGATCCCGAGATTATACAGGGAATGGGCGGACGTATTTCCGGAATTATAGAAACGGAACCCATCGAGAAAGTTGTTAACGACATCGGCAGCGAGAGATTATTGGACCCTCTCACCGCAAAGATCGACCAATTCGAAGGTGTTGCGAAAGCATATCACATGAAGTACCACACAGTGGCGGTTACCGTAGCATCCGCAAAGGATGCACAGGAAATCAGAGACAGCTTCGGTATGAATACTGTAATCATAGCAGTCCACACAACCGGTACATCCGAAGCAGATGCGAAAATACTCTTCGAAACATGCGATATCATCACCTCATGCGCTTCGAAGTACATCAGAGAAGTCGCTAAGACCAAAGCCGTATTGCAGGCAGGAACAAAGGTTCCCGTTTATGCGGCATCCGAGATCGGTGCGGAAATAATGAAAGCGAAGCTCGATCAGCTCGGAAGAAAACCGGACACGGTTCTCGAAGAGAATCCGGAACCGTTACTCTAAACTCTCTCGACAACCAGGTGTGTCCCCGAACGTAAATAAATCAGGGACACACCTACCTTTCTCAGTCTTCCCCTCAGAATCTTATCGTTCGTAAGAACATATCCGCCGGTCTTAAGTGCCAGTTCGATAACGGAATTGTCTCCTGTAGCTTCCGTCGGAATAATTTCGTATTTTCTCGCCAGCGTTAACGCTGCGCCGGCATATTTGTTGTCGAGATGCTTTAATTCCCCTATCAAAGGTCCGGGAACGACGAATCTGACCTCTCCGAGCAGATTCTGCACGGAGAGATCGAGATTCATCCTCATCTCAAAGGGCATGAGTAATGCGTTTGTGTCCAATACGACCGTCTGCATGATTACAGCTCAACGATACCGTATCCGATAAGTCTCCATTTGTTGGAGATTCTTCTGGATATCGCTACCCTCTGACCCTCGGTAACGCATACCGGAATCTTCAGGACGACCTGGATTGAGCCGCCTTTTCCGCTCTTGACGATACCCACGGTTGTTGCGGTACCGATGGAAAGCATCAGCGGTTCGTTGCTCTTGATCTCGTCTACCTTCAGATCGGACGCGGAACCGACCACACGGTCGAGCAGTGTCGTCCTCATGATGAAATCGTGAACCACTGCGGGCAGATGTCCGGGTACACCGACCATTCTTCCCGTAAGACCGTCCGATTTCGTGATTGACGGATCCAAAGAAGTACCGATGGAAATCAATCCTCCGGGGTTGACGGATTTCACAGATCTTCCGCCTGCGACCAGAGACGTTACCTTTGTGGTCACTCTCTGATACACATCTTTTCCGCCGACTTCGGTCTTGATTCCGGGAACGATTTCAATCTCATCTCCTACCTTCAGCGTACCCTGAATGAGCGATCCTCCGAGGACTCCTCCTTTCAGGTCTGCCGGTACGGTACCGGGCGAGTTGATATCAAACGAACGTGCCACGTGCATAAGCGGTGTGGCCTCGGTATCCCTCTCTACGTGCGCAACAATGTGTTCCTCGATAGCTTCGATGAGCTTGTCGATGTTGACACCTCTGTTCGCCGAGATAGGAATAACGGGTGCGTTCTCTGCAATGGTTCCCTTAACGAACTCCTTGATCTGCTTGAAGTTCTCGACAGCCTGCTCACGTGTGACGATATCGATTTTATTCTGCACGATGATGATTTTCTCGATACCGATAATCGACAAAGCCATCAGGTGCTCCTTGGTCTGCGGCTGAGGACATTTCTCGTTCGCAGCGACAAGAAGAATCGCACCGTCCATGAGCGCCGCTCCCGACAGCATCGTGGCCATGAGTGTTTCATGTCCGGGTGCGTCGACGAACGACACCGACTGAAGGTACTGGGTATCGGAACCGCATTTGGGACATTTGGCACTGGTGCCGTATGCTGCGGATCCTTCGCAATTGGGACATTTGTAGAAAGCTACGTCTGCATACCCGAGTCTGATAGAGATTCCTCTCTTGACCTCTTCGGAATGACGGTCGGCCCACTCTCCGCTGAGAGCTTTGGTAAGGGTCGTCTTACCGTGGTCGACATGCCCGATCATACCGATGTTGATCTCGGGCTGCTTTTGAACTTTCATCAGTTCTCCGCGGAATTCTCAGCGGGTGCCGCGAGACATTCCTCGATGGACTTCGGTCCGTATTCGGAGACTACCATGTTAATCTGAACGATCGACTGTGAAATCGTCGCTCCGCGGATTGCGACTCTCTTCCTCTGTCCGGGGTATTTCTCGTGGAAGGACTGTCCGTCAGCCATAAGGAGCATTCTCCTCTTGTTACCGGGCATATCTTTCCTCATAGGTACTCCTGTGTTGTCGCTTCCGCCCGTAATCTTGAGCTTGTAGCCGGGGAGACCCACGAAAATTCCGTCAACGATCTCTCCGAGGTTTTTACCGATCAGAGAGTTCGCGTGGTGGCCTGACACGGCAACGTTGTACGATTTGCCTGTCTTTGCGTCATTGATAATAGTTTTAAACTCTACCATTTGAACACCTGTGGAGGCTGTTTATTATAATATTATTTATAAAGGTATCTGAACGGAAATTTCCTGAAAGAACCAAAAGAGTGGGAGTGCGACGTCTAAATACACACACGAAAAACACCGCACCCCCACATATAGGGGAAGGAAGGCGGAAAAACGGTAAACCGTTTTCCCGCCGTGTTTAAGGGAGGGTAGGCCGGTTTTCAGCCGGCCTCAATGGATTTTACTCCTTCTGTTTCTCAACACTGAGGAATGCGCACACACATGCGACAACCATCATAATGAAGGCTGCCATCCAAAGTGTCTTGAATGAAGTTGCTTCCACAATGGGTCCCGAAACCAGTGCCAGAATCGCACCTCCCGCGAACGGGAAGAGGTTCAATGCAGCTGTGGATGTTCCGGCCATTGCGATGGGGTACAGCTCCTTGATCTGCGCATAGGACACAACGAAGAATCCTCCGAAGAATCCGAAGCAGAAGTTGATGATGTACTGGTATGTGGTGTTGCTGACAAAGTCGACGTTTTCACCGGTGAGCCAGATGACTGCCCATACCAATGTGTACAGGACTGTACCGATAATGATAACTTTCTTCCTCGAACCGAGCACTTTATCGGAAAGCCTTCCTGCGAGAGGACATCCGATAACCATTCCCACTCCGACCATTGTGATGAACATGGCGTATGTGTCACTGGCCAGACCGCCGACATCCTTGTAGAAGGAACCGGCCTGCGAAGCCTGCCAGAGCATGATGGTACCGTACATGAAGAAGAACCAAATAGCCAGAGGCCAGAATTTCATTCCGCTTGTGAATGTAAGTTTGAGTGCTTCCGTGGTTCCCATCTTTGCGGATGTGGATTCCTTGATAGGCTCTCCTGTCTCTTCCGCAACGATTTCCTCGATTCCGGGAAGACCCATCTCGCTGGGGTGGTTCCTGACGAATACCCAGGTAAGGATACCGATAACAACGGTGATTCCCGTGAGGATGAAGTATGTGTCGGCAAATCCGAGGTTCTGGATCAGCATAACCATGGGTGTTGCCGCTGCGATACCTCCGACGTTACCGACAAGGAGGAGCACACCGCTCATGGATGCGAATTCATTCTTCCTGAACCAAACAGCCAGGACTTTCATGATCGGGATGTAGATAACAGCCGCACCGATACCGATGATGAACTTACCGACCCACATCAGGGGATAGCTCTTAATCGATTCGAGGGATGAAACCGCACACAATGCGGAACCGACCGCAAGAAGGATGATGAAGATTGTAGCCGCTTTTCTCGGGCCCATCTTATCCGTCAGCACTCCGCTCGGGATCTGCATCAGAGTGTATGCCCATAGGTAAGCGGATGCAAGCATTCCGACTTCCGACTTGGTAATATCGAACCAAGTCTGCATCTCTCCGGAGATAGCACCTCCGGTGGTCCTGTGGAAATACACGAAGAAGTACGCAATAGCCAGGGTAACGAAAACTACCCAGCGGTACTTCAGGACCTTCGCCTTTTTCTCTGCTTCAATTGCCATAAGTTATTCCTCTGTCTCGGGCAAAGACTTAAGGAACAATGTACGGAATTGAAACCGAGTTGTGTTGATATAATAAGATGTACGAACATGTTCGATTTCTTCGATTCTTTTATTTATTCTCTACCCTATTCGAACATATGCACCAGACCAAAATGTTGGTTGACAGAAGAATCGAAGGGAAATTACCGGACGGACATCCGTGTCATATGCTCCTTCCGATCAACTGCTTCAGCCACGACAGGAAGGTAGAGATTGTTCAGTGCTCCTCTCTGAGCGACGGTGCAGGATATTCGCTGATTAAAATTACAGATCCGACCAAAGAGTTGGATAAATACTGCGGACCCACACACGAAGTCAATCTGATGGGTGAGTGTTCAATCATAAGAACGGGAAACGGTCAGTATCTCGCCACGATTCTGAACGTCAACTGCAAATTAGCCAGAGTGGCATCCGATTCGGGTTGTTTCATAACATCCGCAATACCGCTCAACGACGATATCATCGAATGGATTGTCATCGCACCGAACAAGACACTTATCAAGAATCTCATCAACAGAATGCGTGACGGAGGTTACTACGTATCATCCCTTTATTCTGCGGAATTGGAATACAGTTACAGCCTCACACCCAGACAGGAAGAGGTTGTACGTTACGCATTTGAGAACGGCTACTACGAAGTGCCGAAAAGAATCACAACAGAAGATCTCTGTGATAAGTTCAAATGTTCCAAATCGACGATGTCCGTATTGATACGTGATGCCGAGAAAAATATCATAAAATATTATCTGGACCTCGGAAAAGGCCGTATATCCAAAAGATGACGGGGTGTAACCCCCGTCTGTTTGGTTTTATTTCTTGTAGTTGACGATTGCGTCAACCATTGCGCGGACGTTCTCCTGCTTGATGAGTGCGGACATACCGCAGCCTGCGGAGATGATGTTGAATCCTGCATCTGCGCTGTGCAGTGCAGCCTTCCTGACATCCTCAGGCGTTCCCATAAGCAGAGGCTTGACGACTCCGACGTTTCCGACGAGTGCCGCTCTCTTGTTTGCAAGCTTCACAGCTTCAACAGAGTCGGTCTTCTCCTCAAGCGAACATGCAGTCGCACCGGACTGAATCATGTTCTCCAGCATCGGAAGCATGTTACCGCAGATGTGAAGAACTTTCATGGTCTTCTTCAGCGGTTTGTATACTTTCTTCAGGTTGGGGAGTGCGTACTCATCGAACATGTCCGGGGAAATCATATCCCAGGACGCTGTCGGTTCAGACATCTGAATACTGTCGATTCCGATTCCCTCGACGTGCTCGAGCCACATCTTTTCGTATGCAGCCGCATAGTCGGAGAATTTCTTTGCCATGTCCGGCTCGGTGATGGTCCACAGAATCAGGTTCTCGGTACCTACCAGGTGACCTGCGATGGTGAACGGTCCCGTAACTCCGAGCAGTGTGGGAAGGTCTTCCTTCCTCTCCTTGATGATCAGGTCCGCGGCTTCCAGAATTGCCTGGTTCCTCGGGATCTTGAGCATCTCCTCGGGGCTCATAAGTTCCAAATCCGCATCGATGTTGTCCTTGAACGGGTTGCTCTTGACCATCGGTGTCGAGTTTTTCTTACCGAAGTCAATCTTGCATCCCAATGCTTCCGCCTCATAAGTGAGACAGTACGGAACCCTGACGGATTCCAATCCGAGGAACTCGTATGCACCGAGTGCGATCTTCGCCATCTGTTTTCCGCTGTGGTGTGCCTCAGGCCACCATGCGCTTACGTGGTCCATCAATTCTACAGTTGCTGTAGTGGTCATACCGCAGACCGGAGGCCTGTCGGTTTCTTCGCAATTCATTGCTTTGAAGAATCTTTCCCTAGGTGTTATTCCCAATGTACTCACCTCAATCAACTGTTCCTAAAGTCTTTGCCCGGAAAACAAATCGATTGGTGTGATTATAATCCATTATACGAACATGTTCGATTCGGGATTTTCGGAGGGATTACATTCCCCAGAACGGGTCGGTTTTCCTCTTGATTTCGAGATATTCCTGCAAAGTCATTCTCTCGTCCTCGTTGAGTTCGGCTCTGTTCTGAAGTTCTTTGATGGTAGATTCCAACAATTCGACGTAAATCACGTCTTCTACGTCGATCTGCCTTCCGACGGTGACACCGTCGATTGCCATTGCAACCTCGTCTCCCTGAGATGCGTCTTTGAGAACTTCCTCTCCGTCACGGAGACTTCTGACCTTACCTGCGTCAGAACCGTCTCTCTTGATAAGTCTGAGATTTGCCCTGACTTTACCTGCAAGCACACGTACACCTACAATTGCGGGCTTGGTTGCATGGAAAACGCAGTTGGGCATAATCATGAATTTTGCGGGGAAGGGCATTTCCATCCTCTGATCTGCATCTTTAGCTCTCTTAGCCTCATCAACCCATTCCTGGTATTCCTCAATGAGTCTGTAAACAACCTGATTGCTGAAGACTTTCACACCTGTGTTGGAAATCTCCGTTTCCGCTTCTTTGGAAATGTTTGCGTTGAACACAAGCATAACCCTGTTCATAGGATCCGTAAATGCAGCGGTTTCAACTACATCTCTTCTTGAAACTTCGCCGACACCGTATTTTCTTATCGGAATACCTGCGGCTTTGGCCTCAAATGCCAACGCTTCCAACGATCCGATTGCGTCCGCTTTGATTGTGATTCCCTGGTCCTGCACTTCGATCTTGACGGATGCTTCTTCCTTCATCTCTTTGATCGAAGGATCTTTTGCGTTCTTGATTACCCTGATCGGTGCACCGGCGATAACTCCGTCCATGTTCTGACATGAGAGTTTCACACCCGCGGCTGCATGCAATTCGTTTACCGAATCGAATCTGTCCCTCGGATCTCTGATTTCATCCAAAGGCTTGGGTTTGAGAATCGCTTTCACTCTTGTGACGATGGGTTCTCCCCTCGTTCCCAATGCAACGGTGTCTCCTTTCTTCAGAACTCCGTCGTAAAGAATCATATCGAGAGTCTTTCCGAGTCCTTTTTCTTCTTTGATTTCAAGAATCGTTCCTCTTCCGGGACCTTCGGCTTTCGCCAACTGAGATTCGAGGAAACGCTGCGCCAAACCGATGAGCATCAGAAGAAGATCGGGAAGACCGATTCCTTCTTTCGCACTGATGGGGACCAATGCCACAGCTTTGGTGAAATCGTCAATCCTGTCGTACCTGTCGGAGCTGATTCCGTGTGTGGAAAGATCCCCCATGATTGCGTACATTCTTTCTTCGAATGCCGCAATGGTATGAGCCTGCTGTTTCTTTTCATTGAGAACGAAAGGCGCGTCTTTCTCTGCAATCCAACCCTGAATTGCATCGATTTTGTTAAGTGCGATAATGAACGGCGTCTTGTACTGCCTCAGAATCTTTATCGATTCGATTGTCTGAGGCATGATACCTTCCCTGATGTCGATGACAAGTACGGCGATGTCTGCGAGGGAACCTCCCCTCGCCCTGAGGGTGATGAACGAATGGTGTCCCGGAGTATCGATAAATAACAATCCGGGTACGTCGAATTTCTTCTTTCCGATAAGCGGTCCGCACACTTTGTAAATGTGATCGATCGGAACCTCGGTAGCGCCGATGTGCTGCGTAATCGCACCGGCTTCTCTTGCCTGAACGGATGTTCCTCTGATTGCGTCGAGAAGTTTTGTCTTTCCGTGGTCCACATGTCCCAATACACTTACAACAGGTTGCCTTATCGCCATTACATCACCTAACATCTTCGGGTTATGTGGTCGCATAATATAGGCGTTTGGGAATGAAATGTCCTTATAATAATAAGAAAAGAGAAATGTGTGTGCGGAGGGTTGTTACACCCTCCGCGTGAAATGTGTTTACTCGTAGGTCCACTTGTCGAGTGTTCTGTCGTAGGAACAGAGCTCTTCGGGTTTGAAGAAGATACCGATCTCCCTCTTTGCGGACTCAGGTGAATCGGAACCGTGGATGATGTTCACGCCTGTAACCATTCCGTAATCTCCGCGGATGGTTCCGGGTGCGGACTCCTGGGGGTTCGTCTTTCCCATGATGTTCCTGCAGACCTGTACCGCGTTGTCACCCTCCCAGACCATCGCAAGGACGGGTCCGGATGTGATGTATGCGATAAGGGAGTCGTAGAACTTCTTTCCCTTGTGCTCGCCGTAGTGAATCTCTGCGGTCTCTTTGGGGATGACCATGAGCTTCATGGCTATGAGCTTGAGGCCTTTCTTCTCGAAGCGTGTGACAATCTCACCGCAGAGTCCTCTCTGGACTGCGTCGGGTTTGATCATGAGATAGGTCTGTTCCATTGCCATGGAATTCACTCCTTGTTCTCGGCTTTCTCAGCGGACTTGAGACGGATCTTCTTCTCGGACATCGCCTTGTCGGTCCACTCGGTGGTCCTGGGCACTCTCTTGAGTTCGATCATGTTCTTGTAGCACTTGTTAGTGCAGAAGTTGAGGACTGTTCCGTCCTTCTTCACGAACATTTTACCCGTTCCGGGCTCGATCTCTCTGTAACAGAATGAACATTTTCTGATCTCTGCCATTCAAATCACCTCATTCCGAGTTTCCTGGCCTCTCTCGATGTCTCTCTGAGCATCAGAATGTCACCCATTCTGACGGGGCCCATGATGTTCCTGGTGATGATCCTTCCCTTGTCGCGTCCGTCAAGTACACGGACTTTGACCTGGGTAGCCTCACCTGTCATTCCGGTACGTCCGATAATTTCGACGACCTCTGACGGGATGCTGTCTGTGTCGACCATTCAAATCACCATCAGTTCTTCAGTGCTTTGACTGCTTCTGCGATCTCATCACAAAGTGCTTTTCCCTTTCCGACATCGACGATTGCGATGGATGCGGTGGGCTTCTCGAGTCCGATTGCGTTACCGAGCTCGACCTTTGCGGGGACGTAAACGTAGGGAACTCCCCTCTCTTCACAGAGTGCGGGCATGTGTGCGAGGATCTCCGGGGGCTCGACATCGACTGCCATGATGACAATTGCTGCCTCTCCTCTCTCGACGGCTTTGGTAACCTCGTTGGTTCCCTTCTTGATCTTTCCGCCATCCCTTGCCATCTCGGCGAGGTTGTAGGCTTTGTCCGACAGCTCTTTCGGTGTCTCAAACTTAACAAATACAGACATTTCAATTACCTCTTTCAGGCGCTATGCGCCCTCATTATTCATCGGCTCTAAAGAGCATTCGGACTATCCGCTTACCTTATTTAAAGATAGGGGTGAATCAAAGCTTATGCGCCGTCGAGAATTTTCCTGTATACATCTTCTATGACATCTACAGTGGCACCGACGTTGCGTGATTCGGCTACGAGGCGTGCGTTGTGTCCGAGTTCGCGGCGGAGTTTTTCATCTCCGAGAAGTCTGTTCATTGCGTCGGAGAGTGCTTTCGGATCTTTCGATTTTACAATCAGTCCTCCGTTTCCGACTGTATCGGGAAGACCGTTTACATCCGTGCAGACAACAGGCCTTCCGTAGGAAAGCATCTCCTGAGCGGCAAGACCGTAGGATTCGTATACCGAGGGCATGACCGCAATTTTGCAGTGCTTCATGTATTCCTCTTTCTCATCATCGGGAACCCAACCTTTGAGTTCCACTTTATCCGAAAGACCGAATTTTGCTATCTTTTTCTGAAGACGTTTCATATCCGGGCCTTTGCCGCAGATTATGAGTTTACAGTCGACATCGCGCATCGCTTCGACGAGATAATCCAATCCTTTGGTTCTCACGAGCCTTCCGACGAAGAGAATGTAATCGCCTTCTTCGTCGGAGCATTCGGGGTATGTTCCGAGGCACGGCGTAGCCGTGGTAATCAATGAGCCAGGTATGCCTCTTCTGATAAGATCTTCACGTACGTAATCGCTTACGGAAATAATGTGATCGAATGACATTAAAGTGCTTTTGAACAGCCTGTCGTTCGCTTCGGAAACAATGTGCTGCCATCCGACACCTTCACCCCACATGTTGTGGTAGGTGAACACTTTCTTTCCGGCGTACTTCTTCATGTCTTTGTTATACGACGGAGCCCATCTGTAGTTGTAGTTGACAATATCGGCATCGATTTCGTTGAGTGTATCGAGAAGACCTTTCGACGTGATGTACGGAGGGTTGTATTTTCCTATGAATTTCGACGGAAGTCTGATAACTCTGTAACCGTCCGATGTTATTTCTTCTTCGGAAGTACCTTCCAAACGGCCTGTTACAATCGTAACATCATGTCCTCTTGATACCATTTCCTTGGCAATCAGGTGCATTCTGTGCTCGATACCGCCCATGTACGGGTAGAAAAACGGGTTGACATCGACTACTTTCATCCCTCGATTCCCTCCTTTTTCTTCTTCCTGTACGCCATGATAAGGCTCAGCGCCATGACTATGATAACCATCGAAATGGATAATATCTCTGCCTGAGGGCCTGTGAAGAACGCATAAAATGTGTTCGCAAACAGCAATATCGCGCCGTATTTCAGCACATATCCCAGTACGAGATAGCACCATGCTCTCTTGATTTCCCATGATTCGATAAGACTGATAAACGCACCCGTAAACGGCATCACGGGGGCGATACGGTTCACAAGAATCATCCGTTCGTCATTCAGAATCAGGAATTTCGAATACTTATCCGCAGCGGATTTTACCCATGTCGGCACACGGACGTGTTCCACGGCAAGATATAACGTAGTGACTCCCGCGAACTCGGCAATTCCTCCGACAAGAAGAAGAGCCAGACCCCACAGAAGAGTGGGATCGTACATGAAACTCAGGATGAAGAAAACTTCCGGCAAAGTGGGAAAAATCAATGAATCGATGTAAAACAGAAGGAAAATGAAGATAAGTATCCCTACGTGACCGTACGGTCCGAACAGACCGTACAGCCAGTCACCTATCATCGTCCGTCCTCCTCTTCATTTCGATGACATCGTTGTAGATGGAAGATATTCTTTCCATGAACTTCGGAACGGAGAATTCCGCTGCGGTTTCGATTGCCTTCTGCCTCATGGCACCGTCGGCTTCCAATCCCGCCTTTAACTTTGAAACACAGTCCTCAAGACTGTCGTCGAAGAGATATCCGTTCTCGCCTTCTTTCACGTAATCTTCCAATGCTCTCGCTTTTGCGGCAACTACGGGAAGTCCGCAGGACATTGCTTCCACTGCGGAAAGACACTGAGTCTCGAATCTCGATGCCACTGCAAACAGATCGCATGCTCTGTAATGCTGTACGACTTCGTCATCGGAAACAAATCCCGTGAAGATAACTCTGTCCGCAACACCTGTTTCTTCGGCTAACTTTTTCAGAGAATCGGATGCGGGACCCTTTCCCGCAATCATAAGGACAACGTCTTCATCCATCTCTTTCATCGCACGTACCAGCATGTCGATGTTCTTTTCAAATGATACGCGGCACAGACTGAGAATCACTCTCTTCCCCTGAAGGTTGTATCTTTCTCTGATCACGGAACCGTCTACGGAAGGACTGAATCTGTTACCGTCTATCGGCGTCGGTATTACTCTTATGTCCTTCACTTTCACGCCGCGTGCAATCAGTTCCTTCTTTATGGATTCCGAAGGAGCGATAATCGCATCGACCCATCTTGTCAGATATCCGATGTACTTCCACACTAACTTATCTGCGGTTTTCTGCGGAATCGGAATCGGTGAGTAGTACTTCACAGTATCACCGACCATCGTGTGGAACGTCATAATAACAGGAATACCCAGCTTGTGTGCGGCGACGATACCTTTGAGTGCCATTACCGCGACACCCTGAATGTGAACAACGTCGGGAGAAATTTCCTTAAGAACACGTTTTGCGTGTGACGGATAGATAGGAACAAAATAACCGGGATAGCTTCTGAAAGAGGTGGATTTGAAGTAATACACACCTTCCATACGGTCTTCCTCCTTCCCGGGATCGGGTGCTACGATTGTTGTTTCCACGCCGTGGTCTCTGAGGATGCCGTTCACGGTATCGATACTTGCAACGACACCGTCGCGTGTGGGGTGATAACTGTCTGTCACTATGGCTATCCTCATTTTTTTCATACTCCTATTCACGGGACGAAGAGCAGTTCTTCGTCTGATTCTATAACTTCAACGGATTCTCCGATTTCGGCATCCTTGGGAATGCGTAAATCAACCGTGGAATAATTCCTCGGGTGCAGAACCTGTATTTCTCCTTCGGATTTTGAAACAACAACCGCCTCAGGTAATTCGTTTCTTTTGTAAAGAATTCTCATATCAGACAATTCGGATCTCTTCACAGGCATCTCACGGAACGTGTTGAGGTCCATGATTCTTCCTCCGGATCTGTTCAGTGAAACTAACTTGCAGGGTTTTCCGTCATGCTGCATTATGTCTCCGATGTGATATGCCGGAAGTCTTACCAAAAATGTGACACGGTACATATCCTGTCCGTCGGATGTCTGTCCCACAAGGGATGACGATTCCTTCACTTCCGCACCGTATCTGTCCGCCAGATCTTTTGTCAGAGATTTTCCCATAGAAGTTGAAGAAAGATAGAAATCCACTCCCCCCACGGCTTTCTGAATTTTTGTAATGAATAAATCGCGGTTGTTTTTGGATAAACCGTCTACGGTTTTCCTGACCCATGCGGCGACTTCGTCCCTTATATCGTCTGATAAATTCCTGTCTCCGCTGCGTAACTGTATAATGGATTCATAATAACTTCCGAGCTGTCTGGAACATCTTCTGCAGACACCGTTCTTCAGACGTACGATAACACTGCTTTCGTCGGAAACTCTTATTCCTCCGACATCCAAATCGAACTGAGCGTGAACAACGAAGTTTCTTTCATCCTGTCTTTCCACGGCGGTACCTACGGAGATTAACTTCGCTTCGGGAATGATTCCCGCAGTTGATAATCCGATATCCGTAATGGCATCGTCCTGGTTTCTTTTCAGCCACTGATCTCCGATTTGGAATTCATTGCAGTTTGTACACCTCATTAAATCGACGTGATGCGGCATGGTGACCAGTTTTCTTCCGTCGAGGAAGCATTCTATGCAGAGACCGTCCACGGTCTCGACATCTTCCTTACCGCATTTCACACAGAATGTCATCCTTTCACTACCTGCGCATGTTTCGTATCGCCGATTATGAGAACGCAGTCTTCGGAAACGTGACCGTTCTCGACTGCAAGAGCAATAGCTCTCTCACCGACGAGATTCATAATCGAAGCGGATTTCATTCTCTCAACGAATGCCTCTTCGGGAATCAGTTCCCCGTTGTAGAAGTCCTCTGAAACGGTTATTTTCATTCCGTCCCCTCTGAACGTCATTCCTAAGATTTCTTCATCGCATGCGGCGAGAACAACATCTCCGCGGCCTTTGTGTATACGTACGTAGATCATATCCTGATCCACCTTCCCTTTGATTCTATGATGAAATTGTTGTCGTGCATCTCTTCGAGTACGTGATCCACGTCAAACAGACTCTCGCCGTTGAACTGCACAATGATGTCGTCTCTGGTGAGTCCTCTGTCGCCGGCATCGGTGATTGCATCAAGGATTGCGTCATAGAGTGCGCGTTTGGTATCTCTTTCACGTTTGCTGAAAGACGAACCCATCCTGTCGATATCCCATGAACCGTCATCGGTCTTCGCCACTCCGTCCATGTAGTACTTGATGAGAGTTATCGCTCTGGTAACATCTCTTTCATCGACAATTTTACTTAATCTCGATTTTGCGGATGCTTCCGAAAGACGTACATACGCTTCCAACTGCCTTGCGGTAATCGGAACGGATGCGTTGTCACCCTCTCCGGTCTTACGGATGCTCATGTACTCTCCTTCAATCATCTCCAGAGCACGGTCGGTCATAACCGGGAAACAATTCTGCTTTGCGTATGAGACGTATTTCCTGATAATTTCCATGTCGTAGATCGGTTTGTGGTCTTCGGTATCCTTCAGAACGTCTTCTTTCACGACACCTTCGATGACTTCTTCCTTCATCGCCCTTGCCTGACCTCTTCTGTGACCTTTCAGAATGAATGTGGAAAGTTTTCTGTCGTAATCCTCTCTCGGTTTATCGGTAAGTACGAAAATCAAATCGAAACGCGACATAAGAGCCGGGGGCAAATCGATCTGTCCCACAATCTTCTCGTTCATGTCGAACCTTCCGTACTTGGGGTTTGCGGCGGCGAGGAGAGAACATCTGCTCTGAAGTGTTGCGGTGATTCCCGCTTTTGCGACGGAAATCCTCTGGGATTCCATCGCTTCGTGCAGTGATGACCTGTCCTGAGCCGTCATCTTATCCAACTCATCGATACATGCCAATCCCTTATCCGCAAGAACCAAGGCACCTGCCTCAAGAGTCCATCTTCCGTCGCCGAAATCGTCCTTCACGGCGGCAGCCGTGTTGTGTATCACGAAACCGTTTCCGATGAATGCGTGCGACGGTTCTACTGTCAGATCGTAAACAAATTCGGGAAGATCTTCCGTAAGCAGTTCAATCTCGGTAAGAGGACAGAGACGCATATTCTCCGTGACGGTGGAAACCATGTCTCCTACCCTCAGATCCGATGCGGCAACCCAACCGAACGATGCTCCCTGCATCGCCTGAATCTTTGTTTCAGGAGTCAGAATCAGGGATTTTCCTCCTGCCGTAATCTTAAAAATTTTCTCGGGAGTCTTAATCTTCCAGACATATTTGATCGGAAGGTATCTTACGGATCCCAAATCACCTATCGACTGAATTCTCCAGTCGTCTACGGGCTGTCTCCATATTCCCGGACGGTATTCTTCGGGAGAATCCATTCTGATACTGACGTAGTCGCCTATTGTCGACCTCTCGCCTTTGTCGTTAATCAAAACGGTATCTGCACCCACACACAGACCGGCTGCGGATGCGGATTTACCCGAAGCGTAGATTCCTCTGGGGGCCAAACGCGACATGTACGAAAGAATCTGGGATTTTGCGACACCGGGATCTCCCATCATGAGGATGTGTATGTCTCCCCTTGTCATCGTTCCGTCGTCCATCACTTTGTGTGTTCCGCCGAACAGCTGTAACGCAACAGCCTGCTTCACTTCTTCCATTCCGAAAATTGACGGAGCAATCGATTTTACGAGATTGTTGAAAAATTCGGGATCTTTGGACATCTCGAGAATTCTTTCTTCGTCTTCCGCAGTGATTTCGATTTCATCGTACTCTTCCTGCGAGAATTCCACGGACATAATGTCCATGTAAATGTCGAAAACCGTAGACTTGTCACGTTCGGCTTTCTCCACAGGCCTGATAATTCCGTTGAGGGTGACCCTGTTACCGGGTGTGACTTTTCCCGAAATATCTCCGTTGATGTATCCGAACATCCTCTCGGGCTGTGCTCCTCCTCTCAGTCCTTCGGGGTTTTCCTGAATTTCGATTTTCTGCGTATCGGAATAAACGGACGCTTCCTCATCGAGAGTAAATCTCAGCGATCCTTTGTTACAGGCTTCGTTGGGACAGAGGAGAGGTTCCGTGGTGTACATTCCCTTCTGCGGAACCCAGATTTCGGAATTGCATTTAACGCACCTGTACAGTGCGTTTGTCATTTTGAGTTTCGGTAACGTTGCTTTCCTCACAAGACCGTCGACGGCTACGAGCTTGTTGAGGTGTTTCGATCTTAAATCACGGACTTCCACGTGGGCATCTTTCGGTAAAGATTCGATTCTGAGATTCACATTGTCTGCGGGATCCCATGTAGCGGGGAATTTCGATTTTATCGATTTTTCACCCAATCTGATGCATCTGTCGGGTTTGCTGAGAAGATAGACGGCGAAATCGGGATTGTTGTTATCGATATCGGAATACGGCACATACAGACTCTTCTTGTCCTTGTAATTGTCCTGTATCTCCGCGAGCTTGAGACGGTATGCGTCTCCGCTCAGAATTTCGTCCCAGAATCTCAGTATGTCCTCGTCTTGGAATGTTGTTACCGTCATTTTGAATTCACCTTCTCAGGATCCTTTGATCTGCATTCATCGTCTATCCACCAAACCCACCCGCATTTTTCCGCGGAAACTTCGCCTTTTACCATACCCTGCTGTTTCAGCTTGATCATGGTTTTGGCGAAATCGTCGGGACAGTGATAGTCGAAGATATCCGCCAGCCTGAGTTCTACCTCTCTCGTAGTAAGTCTTTCGTTTCCGAAGACCTCCCATATCAGGCGGACTGTCTCTCCCGTCGTCATATGCCTATGGCAATCTACTGTCATAGATAAAATATCGCTGACGTGCGCACACGCCCGCGGATAAATAAAATAAAAGAATCAGCCGCGGATCGATTCGATGTACTCGTTCTGAATACGTACAACTTCGGTGCTGTCCTTTGCGGAAGCATACGCTTCCAGCAGTTCTCCGTTGAGTCTCATGAATTCCGGAGCCCAGTTGAACCTTCCCATGAAGGTTTCCGCCTGTTCTTTTTCGCCGATTATGATTAGCGAAGCCATAACCGCCTCCGCGGAATTCAGTTCCATGGGTCTTCCCCAGTTGATGGGATTCGACGCAAGAAGATACGGCAGAGCGCGGTCGTTTGTGTTTCTGGGTCTCGGGAAATCGTCGATGTTCGTCCACGTCAAATCCATAACAACCAAACCGTGTTTTGCATAAACGTGATCGGCGGGAGAAAGAGCCTGCTCCGCAAAGGGAGACAGGACAATCGAACCTTTCGGTATTGCACCCAAAGTCTTCGCTTCTTTCGCCAATGAAAACTTCAGCATACGCTTGGCGGTACACTTTTTGGGATCGCATTGATTCTTGTCGTAGACGATTACCGGGATCATATGACCATCGATTTGAGATTCTCCGGGTCTGCGAATGTGGTTTCGCACCATTCCCTGACTTTCTCGATGAATTCCTTGATGCACTCATACAATTCCAAATCATCCGTTGCCTTCTCGAAATTCTCTTTTCTTCCGAAATCGTGGAGAATCTGAGGCGCTTTGAACGGAATCGTGTCTTTTACTTCATCGTAAGCAGCTTTCTCAAGGAAAATAACATAATCGAACTCTTCCGGAAGATCCTTGTGACCGAAATCCATGGACGTGTACGTCCTGATATCGTAACCCAACTGATACATCACGGAAATAAGCTCACAGTCGACACAGTCCGATTTGGGTCCTGCGCTGCTGACGTCATAGATGTTCCCGTACATCTCCTTCACGAAATACTCGGCGATGTCGGATTGGAGATCGTTCTTCGCATCTACGAAAAGCAGCCTGATCTTCTTCTGAGCGGATCTCTTCCTGAACATATGAATCGATTCGGACTAAGGACGGAATACTTAATAAATGTTCGACCCGCTGGGGCATACGCCGCGATGATGATCGTTTTTCGAGCTGAAAAGTGATGAGAGACGGGCGAGCTGAGCGGCATTTGTTATTTTCACCCGAATTCGTCACATGACGTACAAAATATACTTACATAATCGAACTAATCACCGCGTCATGTGGCCGGTATTGCAAGTCGCATTGGATTTCATGCAGTTGAAAAGGAGCATCGGCATCTGCGAAGAAGCCGTGGCAGGCGGAGCGGATTGGATCGAAGTAGGTACACCGTTGCTGAAGAGCGAGGGAACCGAAGCTGTCCGCACATTCAGAAAACTCTACCCCGGAAAGAAGATTATCGCCGACACCAAGACGATGGATACCGGAGGATTTGAAGTCGAGATTGCAGCCAAGTCCGGTGCAGACATAATCACCGTTCTGGGTCTTGCGGATGATTCCACTATATCCGAGGCTGTAATGGCCGCAAGGAAATACGGCGCGGAAGTTGAGATCGATATGATCAACGTCGCCGACAAAGTGAAAAGATCCGCTGAAGTGGAGAAATTGGGTGTTTCGTACATCTGCCTCCACATGGGTATCGACCAGCAGATGAAAGGTGCGGAACCTCCTATCGATACACTGAAGAAAGTTGTCGAAACGGTAAACATCCCTATCGCAGTCGCAGGAGGTATTACTGCAGAAAACGCAGGAGAATACGTCAAAGCGGGTGCTTCGATTGTAATCGTCGGCGGAGGAATCACAAAAGCAACAGATATCAAAGCATCCGCGGCAGCCGTGAAAGGTTCCATGGCAGGTGTCGAAATCAAAACGGATCTTGCAAAGAAATACGGCGAAGACGAACTCTTCGAAGCATTCTCAAGAGTTTCCACATGCAACATATCCGATGCGTTCCACAAACAGGGTATCGTGCTGGGACTTCATCCCTATCTCAAACACAAACAGAAGATGGTCGGAAGGGCACTCACCGTTCAGACCACAAACGGAGACTGGGCGAAACCTGTCGAAGCTATCGATCACGTGAAGAAAGGAGACGTCATCGTTGTAGATGTCGGAGGAGCACCCGTAGCGGTATGGGGAGAACTTGCATCGAATTCCGCAATGGTCATGGGTTGCAACGGCATAGTCATCGACGGTGCTATCAGAGATATCGATGATATCATCGACCTCGGATTCCCGGCATTCGCAAGGTCCTGCGTACCGAACGCAGGAGAACCGAAAGGATACGGCGGAATCGGTATCGAAATCAAAGTCGGCGGACAGATCGTAAGAACCGGAGACTGGATTATCGGTGACGAAAGCGGATTGATCGTAGTACCCAAAGAAAAAGCGGTTGAAGTCGCCAACAGAGCTTTGGCGGTACACGAAAACGAAAACAGAACGAGAGAGGAGATCCGCAGGGGATCCACCCTCTCGAAGGTTAACGAGTTGTCCAAATGGGAACCCGTTAAGTGAAATCAGTTTTTCAGCTCTTTTGCGAGCCTGTTCAGCCTCTCCACCCTGCTCTCGGTGGTGGGGTGGGTGCTGAACATAGACTCAAGGAACCCTTTCTTCTTAAGAGGATTCGAAATCCACATGTGTGCGTAGTTGCGGTTGGTGCAGATGTTCAGCGTAGCATCGGGTGAATTTCTGTTCTTCCTTGCCATATCGTCAAGATTGTAATTCCTGACCGTCGATTCGTTCTGCCTCTCCAAATGCATCAGTGCATCCGCAAGTGCTTTGGGATCGTTGATGAGCCTTGCACCGGATTCGTCCGCAAGATATTCTCTGTTCCTGGAAATTCCGAGCTGAATCATCAATGCAGCCAAAGGAACGAGAATCTGCGCAGCCATCGCAGCAAGCATTATCGCACCGCGGTTCTCGCTGTCCCTGCTGAATATCGCCGCATACCATGCCATCTGCGAAACGTATGAAATCACAATCGAAAGTGCGGAAGCGATTCCCATAACGAGAATATCCCTGTTCTTCACGTGTGACATTTCATGTGCCAGCACACCTCTGAGTTCATTATCAGGAAGGAGATCGAGAATTCCCGTTGTAGCGACAACCGCAGCGTTCTTGGGATTCCTTCCCGTTGCGAATGCGTTCGCAACCGGAGTATATGATATTCCCACTTCGGGCATAGGAAGATTCGCTTTCTGGGCGAGATCCGCAACCATGTCATACAGACGGGGGTTGTCATTTCTGTTGATAATCCTTACTTTATTCGCTTTCAATGCCAAATCCTTTGATTTGTAGTATGAGAAGAAACAGACACAGAGCGATATCGCAAGGAATGCCATACTCCAGTAGAGGAAATTGGATTTCATGATGAATCCTATGAGCGCTCCGACCGCCATCAGAAGGAGTGACATGTAGACGAACATCATGATCGTCCTGAACCACCAGACTGCTTTCATTTTCTTACCTCACAGTAATAATAGTGCGGTATGACAGGTACATTATGATAAAGATTACCGATGAATCACAGATTGAATTCCGCAGAATCTCCGACGAAGAAATCATTCACTCCGCGGAGACCGAAACGTGTTCTGAGATAGACGATACCTCTCGGCGTGGCGCAGTGGTTGATGTACATCTTGCTCACACCGTATGATGAAATAATGTCCGAAACGGGATCGACGGTTCTCTGTTTCGCTTTCGGCAAGTGGATACCTCCGATAAGCGCATACGGATTCCTGCGATACTTGTTTTTCACATGTTCCAAAGGCTCATTCAGACCGCAGTGGTAACATGACGAGAACACCGCAGGGCCGTCTCTTGTCCTGAGTATCGGGAAGAATTCCTTTTCCGCACCGAACGGACCTACCGCATGAAGATGATCGCTGAATTCTGTGTCTTCCGTCATGTGTATGAAATTCAGTTTCGATGTGATTTCTTCACTTACTTTCGAACCCATAAATCCTTTCAGACCTTCGAAGGAATCGTTCACATACACATCGATCGGTTCTTTCCTCGCTTCGGCGAATGCTTTCAGTCCGCCTGTGTTGGATTTGTGGTTGTGTGAAATTACAATTCTGTCAATCTCATCGGGCTTGATTTTCGAATAAGCCAGATTATGCAGCAGATATCTTCCGCGCATACCCGTATCGAAAAGTGTCTTCTGACCGTCGACATCTATCAGTATCGACAGACCGTGGGCACCGATGAATGATGTGTTCTCAACCGCGCCGTTGTCGTATACGCAGAGGACCTTAGCCTTCATAGCTGTGATTATCGCACCATATGAATTAAAGATTCTTACGCCCGTCTCTCGTAAAGAGAGTCGGGAATGTCTCCGCATATCCTGTGTACGTTCTCTTCGGTGAATTCTCCGGATTGAAGATATCCCGAAATTCTCTTGGGAACGGTTGTTACGGCCATAATCGAAGTGGGTCTGTTCGGATCGTCGATGTAATCGGTTTCGAGCATGAATCTGTCGCCTTTGGGTATAGCTTCTTTGATTAATGTTCTCGAAGCGGGCATCGAAGGCATCACACCGTGATTTTCTTCTTCAGTTATCATCGGTAAAGAAGAGTGTTTCACGACTTTTTCTCTCTCCAAATGAGCCTCATCCGCAATACGTGCCAGATCTTCGTAAGTCTTTATTTCCGACTCACAGTGTATTATCACGGGACAGTCCACCTCATGGGCCAATTCCATACCTCTCAGCAGTACTCTGTTGGAAGCTTCCCAAATCTTTTCGTCTTCGATAGGAAAGTGAGGTCTTCCTATCTCTCCGATTGCATTGGCTTTGCCTTCGGAAACCAATCTTGCTGCAGCTTCCATTCCCTTAATCATGGATTTTTCCGCTTTCTCCAATCCGACATGTTCCGCAAGCCAAATCATAGAAATCGGATAAGGTCCGACGGCGACATTTACCTTCAGTCCGGTGGATTCTCTTACTTTTTCGGCGAGAGATAACGTAATCTCAAAAGTCTTCTCAAAATGATCCTCATCCGTGATATCGACAAACTCCGTGTACGGAAGAGTGACCAAAGTCATCCCTGTACCTCCGGCTTTTTCATACATCTTTGCGGCCTCGACATTGAGACCTGACGGCGAGAGATGGAGATGATTGTCGTAAATCGGAATCATTACACGGTTGATTGTTCAAAATCTAGTTATAACTATGGAACGATTGGATGCCCATGGATCCGAACTCACGTTTCCTCCTCAAATCGTTCAGGAGGTTTTACAAAGAGAACCCTCTGCCGATGCCCAGCAGATTCGGCAGAAGAGAATTCGGTTTCATGTATTTCGATAAAGATTTCATGCAGAGGCATCTGTCTTTCCAGAATCCTTCGGATTTGCAGAAAATGCTGATAACTCAGGTTCCGAAGCACTGCTACTATTCCACGGCATACTACAGAAAACCGAATGCTCCCACAATGGAAGAAAAAGGATGGTTGGGTGCGGATCTCATCTTCGATCTCGATGCGGATCACCTCGAAGGCGCCGACAGTATGTCGTACGAAGAGATGATGGCTCAGATCAAGAAAGAAATGATCAATCTTCTCGATTCGTTCCTTTACGGAGATCTGGGATTCGATGAGAAAGATGTTGACATCTACTTCTCGGGCGGAAGAGGATATCACGCTCATATCGAACTGAACAGCGTTGCCGCTTTGGGCACTCACGAACGCAGGGAAATCGTCGATTTCGTTACGGGAAACGGATTGGATATCGACAAAGTATTCCCGCTTGAATCCAAACCCACATCTACCGCAATAGTAAACGGAGTGGAAAGACACAACATAGTCACATACCGCACCATCCCTCCCGAAGATTCCGGAGGATGGTGGCTGCGCATAAGAAACGGTCTGAAGGAAGTGGTGGAAGACTTCTGCGAAATGGATGTCAAAGACATCAGGAAAACATACCCTTCGATAAAATCAATGCCGGCGAAGAATATCGAATCCCACAGAGCGAACATTGCTGAATCCAGAAAAACAATGTTCGAAATCAACAAAATGTCCACTATAAGGAAACCGACACAGGAACTTCTTGTCAAAATAATGAAAGAAGATGTCGTAAGCCGTCTTTCGGGAGAGGTTGACGAACCTGTTACGGCTGATATCAAAAGGCTGATACGTCTTCCCGGTTCGTTACACGGAAAAACAGGGCTCTGCGTACTTCCCATGACAAGAGACGAACTGGACGATTTCGATCCTCTGTATCATGCACTTCCCAAATGTTATTCGTCGGACCCCGTCACAATCACTGTGCGTAAAGATATCGACATAACAATCAACAAGGAAAGATTCTCACTCAAAGCAGGTACGACGGAAGTGCCGGAATATGCCGCCGTATTCCTTGTCGGAAGAAAAGCCGCAGATATCGGCGACGGAGAAAGAGAATCGCTGTTCTGATTAACTCGATTCTCCGAACTGCGCATCGTAAAGCATCTTGTAATATCCGTTCAGTGCCAGAAGTTCTTCGTGGCTTCCGGATTCCAGGATCCTTCCCTTTGCCATAACAAGAATCACGTCTGCGTTTCTTATCGTTGAAAGACGGTGTGCAATAACGAAGGAAGTACGTCCTTCCATCAGCCTGTCCATCGCTTCCTGTATTCTGCGCTCGGTACGTGTATCGACGGAACTCGTCGCTTCATCAAGAACAATCATAGGTGCATTCTTCACTATTGCGCGTGCGATTGCTATCTGCTGCTTCTGTCCCACAGACAATTCGGAACCGTCGACAGGTGTATCGTATCCTTCGGGACGTGAACGTATGAATTCGTCGATTCCTACGATTCTGCAGGCGGCCTCAACATCCTCCTGTGTGACTCCCTGGGTCGAATATACCACATTTTCATAAAAAGTGCCGTCGAAGACCCATGAATCCTGAAGAACCATTGAAAACTGCTTCCTGACCTGAGCTCTCGACATCTCCGTCGTAGGTATGCCGTCGATTAAGATTTCTCCGGAATCGGGATCGTAGAAACGCATCAGAAGATTCAGAAGAGTGGATTTTCCGCATCCCGTAGGTCCGACAATCGCCACCATAGATCCCGGCTTAACTGTAAGACTGAAATCGGTGACAATCTTCTTTTCAGGAATGTAACCGAATGATATGTTTCTGAACTCTACATTTCCTTCGGCACGGTCGAATCCTTCCGCTTCCGGATCGGGTTCCATTTCCGGAAGATCCAGGAACGCAAATATACGCTCCGAAGCAGACGCAACGGACTGAATACTGGCCAAAACGGCCATGAAATCGGCCATAGGCTGGTTGTACATTCTGATGTAGATGATGAACGCCGCAATCACTCCGTACGTGATTTCTCCGTTCAGAATCATCATGGAACCGACGACACATACGGCAACATACCCTATGTTCCAGAGGAATCCCATGACCTCCGGCATCATGGTCGTGAAAATCTTCGATTTGTATGATGACTGGAATAAATGTTCGTTCACATCGTCGTATAATTCGTTTGCACGGCCCCAGAGACTGTAAGTTGCAGCCACATCATGACCGTAGTAAGTCTCACCGACAATGGAATTGATACGTCCCAGATCGTTCTGCTGAGCCACGAAATACTTCTGACTGTGGAATGCAACAATGTACATTGCAACTACACCCGCAAAGGTAGGAAGTATTGCAAACAATGCAAGTTTCCACTGAATATAGAACATCAGAACGGATGCGCCGATTATAGAAACCAATGCGTTGAGCATTGATGAAATACTTTCACCTGCGGATTTTCTGATAATGTCGGAATCGTTTGTGACACGGCTCATCGAATCTCCCATTAAATGAGATTCAAGATAGGAAATCGGAACACGGAGGAATTTGCGTGAAAGGTCTTTACGCATCCTGTCTCCGACACGGTTCGATGCGGCGCCGATAACATATGATTCCACAAGCGTGAATATCATACAGAGTCCGTAGATGACCATGAGCGTAATTCCGATTCCGGCAACCCAATTCATATCTACAGGCAATCCCGCCGAAATCGATCTGTACAGGCCGTCGGTGAGTTCTCTCAGATAATGCGGTGCGGTAAGTGCCAGCAGAGTGCCTATAATTGCCGCTGCAGCACCTATTATCACACCGCGGCGCTGAGGCCCCATGTATTTGATGAGCGCTATCATCGCCGCAAACAGACTCCTCGGCTTCTTTTCCTCGTGAGGCGTGAATGCATTCGACAGGAAGGTCTTATCAGCGTCTGCCATCGGATTCCTCCAGCTGCGATGTAGCGATTTCACGGTAAAGTTCGCATGATTCCATTAGTTCGGAATGCTTTCCGGATGCAACCACCGATCCCTTATCGAGAACGATTATTCTGTCTGCGTCGATTATTGTGCCGACTCTCTGTGCGACGATAATCTTCGTAGCACCTGCTGTTTCCTCAAACAGTGCTTTACGGAGATCCTTATCGGTTTTGGAATCCAATGCGGAGAAACTGTCGTCGAAAATGTAGATCTGCGCTCCTTTGTACACAACACGTGCTATCGACAGCCTCTGCCTCTGTCCTCCGGACAGATTCCATCCGTGCTGGGACAGACGGGTGTTCATACCGTCTGCCATATTGTCTACGGTTTCGTCAAGATGCGCAATACGCAGTGCGTGCATCAGATCTTCATCTTCCGCAGGCTCACCGAAACAGAGATTGTTTCTTATCGAACCTGTGAAAACAACGGGTGTCTGCGGAACGTAACCCAACACAGGAGTGAGTTCTCCTCTGGCATATTCCCTGATGTCCAATCCGCCGAGGGAAACCGTTCCTGAAGAAGGATCGTAAAGACGGACCATCAGCGACATTACCGTTGTTTTTCCGCTTGCCGTAGGTCCTATGAATGCAACGGTTTCTCCTTTTCCTATTGTGAAAGACACGTCGTGCAGTACTTCGGTGTCTGTATTGGGATATGTGAATGATACATGATCGAACGATACCGCACCGGGTTCCGGAGAATCCGAAGCTTTGCATGTACCGTATTCTGTCGACGGTTCGTAAGTGATGACTTCCTCAATCCTTTTTGACGATATGGCGAAGTCCAGGAAACTCTTGATGACTCCTTTGGCCATCAGTACCGCAGACATGACCATTGTCGCGTATGATGTGAAGACAATCATATCGGAGAACAGCTGCAGCTGATAATCCGTATCGCCGTATGCGGAATTGATTACTATGGCTCCGATCCAATAAATCGACATAGTGAGGAAGTTCATCATCGATGCCGAAATCGGGTCGATTGTGGAGATGATACGGATCATCTTGACGGCGTTGTCTCTGAGTTCTTCCGATGATCTGTCGAATTTCTCGAATACCTTCTCATCCGCGTTGTATGCACGGATTGTTCTCATTCCTTCTAATTCCTCGCGGGTGTTCTCATTGACATTATCGGTCAGATGCCTTAATTTCCTCAGATACGGGATTCCGCGCCAGAGAATGAGGAAAATCATCGTCAGGAGAAGCAGCATAGCCAGAAGGGTAACTGCGGTCCATTCGAATGTGCTGGAGGAAATCTTAATCAGAGCCCAAACCGCAACGGTCGGAGCTTTAACCAATGTAATGATCAGACGCCCGACGTACTGCTGTAACTGGTTGATATCGTTTGTAGAACGTGTAATCAGGGAAGCGACTGAAAATGAATCGAGATCCTTTCTTGACCATTTCTGAATATTACGGTACTGAAGATTGCCGACAGTACGACACAGAGCACTTGATACGCGGGAAGCCAAAACAGATGTAAGTATCGCAGCGGCAAGACTCAGAAATGCACAGACGAGCATTCTGTATCCGCAGTCGATTACCGTATCGGTACTGTGTCCCGATTTTATGTGCTCGGTAATCTCGGCCATGTATTCCGGAATGCGGAAATCCAGGATGACCTGACAGATTATGAGAACGGCGCAGCATGCGACCATTAGCCAATCTCTTCTGCGCAGATATCTGAAAATCATCCGTCAGCACCCGATAATACAATCTGTAAGGAGATGAACTTAGAATAATAAACGTTATCAGTTGACAAGGTGTCGGAAATGCGGATAACTACGGCATACATCCATCCAATCAGGATGATTCTCCGGCAATATTCTCAGTTTTCTTATCAAAAACCCATCCGATGAATGCTTTGATTACGAACACCATGAGAACAATATGCATCACATTCTTCAACAGAACAAAAACAATCGGAATCACGTTATCCACAGGGTACAATCCTCCGACGGTGAATGCAAGTGCCGAACTCGGAATTGCGAATATCACGTAAAGTATCGTGTATTTCACCATCTCCCTGTATCTGTCATCTCCGGGAGATAACAGGAATAACGGCAGAAGCGAAAGGAACCACAGCATGTACTGTGCGGAATACACTTTGCTGAATGCGGTGAAAACCATCACGATTATTGCGGATAAAGCCGCAAGCAGACGCAGTCCGTCTTTTTCATCCCTGATTGTTCTCTTACGGCAGATGAATACGGCTGCGAGGAAAGTTATCACCAATGCTGCATAAACGGCAACGTCGAGGAAACGTGCGCACATATCCGGAATTTCACCTACGATAGTGTTCGATCCGTAGTAGATTCCGATTTCATCGATTATCGGCACGAAGAGATTGACGAATGTAATCACACTGCTCACGATACCCTCAACCTGCAGTCCGCGGTCGGAATGGTATGTAAGATAATCGAATGCCGTCCCGGGATCGGTAATTATGAACGGCAGTTCCGCAATGATACAGAACAATGCGCCCACAATAACGTACCTGAACATTCCTTTCGGATTTCTCTTCATCAGGAACAACAGCATGAAAACAGGGAACAGAATAATCGGATAGATTTTGATCATCGCGCCGACTGCCAACATCACCGCGGAAAGATCGTATCTCTCCTTTGCGAAAAACATGAATGCGGCGGTTACCGCAGCCACGGCGAAAATATCGTTTCTTGCCGTAATGAACTGGTTTCCTACAATCGCCAATACAATCAGCGAAAGGTAGACGTTTGCACGCTGGATTTTGAAATGATCCGTAATCTTCAGGAGACAGAACGCAAAAAGAACATATGCCAAAGCCGCAAAGACTGCATAGGCCATATGGAACGAGCATAAATCCCACGAAAATATTCTCGGAATAATGAAAACCAACAGAGCCAGCGGAGGGTATTCGAAAGTAAATCCGCTGTACGGCATTAAGTGATTATTGACAACATCGTTGATGTTTCCGTAGTAGTTCGATATATCGAACATAGGCTCGTAAAAGCATACGAGACCTACCGCAAGCACATCGATAATCAGCACAATGCCCAATGCAACTGCGAACAGTCTGAACTGTCTGTCTGCGGGCATATTCCTGAAATTATCGATTGCTTTCACAATACCGACAGACAGTATGTGTATTCGGTATTTCAAAAATATGAATGAAATTCAGTTAAAAAAAGGTCTGAATGACCGCGGGCGGCTTTGAGCCGCCCGGGAATTCAGAGTTTGCCTGCGTAAACGCCGGCTTTGATGTCTTTGGAGAAGACCCTGGGGTCCTTTCCGTCGATGGTGACACCGACAGACACACAGTTTCCTGCGACTTCAAGAAGGCGTGCTTCCAATGTCGCACCGAGGAGGTCGTCGCCTTTCATTTCGACGATCTTCTTCGCCTGCTCGATGGTAAGGTTTCCTACCTTCTCCGTCCTCGCGTTGTGTGCTCCGCTCTCCACTCCGAGCTCTCCCTTGATGAGAGCGGACATGGGGGGTGTACCGACTTTGATTTCGAATGATTTGTCTTCTTTAATCAGAATCTTCACAGGGACTTTCATTCCAGAGTAGGCTTTCGTCTTCTCGTTGATTGCTGCGATGATCTGACCGATGTTGACCCCTTTGGGTCCGAGTGCCGGACCGAGGGGCGGACCTGCGGAGGCTCTGCCTCCATCTACCAATGCCTCAACAGTATCTACCATTGTTTCACTTCTCCTTTTCAATGACTCTGACGCTGTCACCCTTGACAGTGACAGGTATCGGGACCATCGCCTCGATGAGTTCCACGGTGATCTCCTCTTTAGTCTGATCTATCTGCTGTACTCTTGCCTTCTCGCCCTTGAACGGTCCGCTGACAAGTTCAACCAGATCGCCTTCGACAATTCCTACGACTGTCGAGAGCGGTACGAGGTAAGAACTGATTTCTTCGATGGAGGTTTCTCCGTCGACGAACGACCTCGCCTTTTTGATGTCTCTGGTCTTCTCGTGCATACGGTCTGTGTTCATACCTTCGACGAACACATATCCCCTGAGAGTTGCAGGGCTCAGTATAGCATAGATATCTTTCTCTCCGATGTTCGCTTTGGCGGCGAGACTGTCGGAAACGACCTTTTCCTGATCGATCTGGGTCTTGAGGACCATGATGGACTGCGATGCGCGTGCATCAAAGGTCTTGCTGGTCCTCTCCCCTTCCGCGGACACATTCACGGTGACGGACACAGTGTCGCCGTACCTGGCCCCTTTAGGACAGATGACCTCCAGTGCGAATTCCTTCTGTCCGTTTGCGGGACCGTCGGTCTTCACTTCGGTCTTGTTGCCGTAATTGCTCCATATCTCCTCGTGGGACGCATCGTTAAGAGCGACTGTCCACTCGGGTGCATCGGTCCCGTCGGGACCTGTGGTTATAGAGAAGGTAAACGTAAGTTTCGGAGCATCGGACGATACACTGAAAGGCCATTTCACAGGTGAGCCTGCGTGTACATCCCTGGGTTCGTTATCTCCAATAATTGTCAACATGTCAAACCCTTCAGAAAAGATCCGGGAGGTAGTTCATAAGCCACATGATAAGGAAACCGAGGGCTCCGAGAATGACAATACCGATTCCTGTGATAGCGATAGTCTTCTTGTACTCCTCGCGTGTAGGCGTACGGGCCATTTTCATGATCCTTCCGTACTTTCCCTTACCGAGATTGCGGAACTTCGATTCCGCCCTCTTCTGATACTCTGAGGCTTTTGATGTCTCTGTGTCCATATTATCTCCCTCTCGTCTGGATGACGATCGCGTTTTACCTTCCTCGTTGCCACTGATATGGTAACGATTGAGATACCCGTTACTATACGTAGTTATTTTAAATCTTTCGGTCGTCTTTTAAAAATATCCTTAAAACCGAAACTCTCCGGAATAGTGTGACAGTAGACTAAAATCTAGATATCTGCGAATCTCCGTCCGAATGCCAGCATATTACGGCTGTCTTTTTCTACGATGGACTTCATCCATACTGCCATACGTTCACTTTCTGAACAGGTGAGTATCATGAAGAAAAACGCAATTATCGCCATAGCATGTGTCGCTTTGGTTGTTGCAGGTGCATTCGTATGCTGCAACAGCATCATCAACAGTGACGCAAATGCGGCGGACACCGTTGTTTACGGAAAGATCTACACTTCCAACGCAGCGGGAGATTACGCCGAGGCAATAGCCGTCAAAGACGGCAAATACGTCTACGTCGGAGACGAGGCCGGAGTCAAGTCCTACATCAAAGACGGCAAGACAAAAATCATCGATTACAGAGACAAAGGTCTCATCATGGCCGGAGCCACCGAAGGTCACGGACACTACGCCATGCAGGGTGTACTTCTGGCACTCGGTCTCTCCGTAACCGGCGATACGAAAGAGGACATTATCAAAAATGTCACGAAATACGTCGAAGACAATCCCGACAACGAAGTTTACTACTCATTCGGCTGGAACAACATCAAAATGACGGCTACCAAAGCCACCATCGACATGCGCAGCGAACTCGACAAGATCTGCAAAGACAAACCTATGCTGATTACAGACGACAGCGGTCACAACGGATTCTGCAACAGCAAAGCCTTCGAACTTGCAGGTGTAACAAAGGATACTAAGATTGCAGGCGGAGAATACAGTAAAGACCCCGAAACAGGCGAATTACTCGGTCTCGCTTCGGATATGGCTTACAACTACATTCTGAAGAACGTCATGGCGACCAAATTCAAGATTGCCGAGGAAGACTATGCCGCAGTAAGCCAGACAATGGAAGAAAACCTTCACATGAACGGCTACACCTACTACCAGGACGGCTGGCTGAACTACTTCGGATCGGAAGCCATGGACTGTCTTTCCGAATACGACAATACCACAGGCCTCACCATCTATATCAGCGGTTCGTACAAGATCGATTCCTACGAAAAATGGGAAGAAGGAATCGATAACGCCGTAAAATGCATGGAAAAATACTCGACAGACCACTTTGTATACAATACAATCAAACTGTTCGCCGACGGAGAAGCCGTCGAGAGCGGAAGCGGCTGGATGAAAGAAAAATACGTCGACTACGAAAAATACGGCTACGGTACTCAGGTATGGCCCGATGAGACTATGAACGCACTTGTGAAAGCCGCAAACGAAAAGGGCCTCTCCGTACACGTGCACGCACAGGGAGATGCGGCTTCCGAACAGGTTGTCAACGCATTCATTAATGCCGAGAGTACAGCAAAAGACGGCATTTACAACGGAATATGCCACGCACGCAACATAACAGACGAGACCAAAAAGAAGATGGGAGAACACCACATCTACGCTGCAGTCAACATCAACTGGAGAACACTGATTGACAAGAGTCTCGGCGATGAGTTTGTGAAACAACTCCTCACCGAAGACCTTGCAAAAGCAGGATATCCGATTAAGTCCCTCATCGACAACGGCGTCAACATATCATCCTCAACCGATGTTCCCGCAGCCTCCGGTGCACCGATTTCCGTATGCGGAATCATCGAGGTAGCGGTCAACGACACCTGCGCCGACAAAGATGTATGGCAGCTCGATCCCGCCGAGAGGGTTACCGTCGAACAGGCCATCAACATCATGACAATCAACGGAGCGAAACAGCTTCAGATTGAGGATACCCGCGGTTCCATCGAAGTCGGAAAGTACGCTGATTTCCTTTTCCTCGACAAGGATATCACAACATGCGATGCCGACAAGATCCACGAGGGTAACGTCGTATCGGTCTACTTCGAAGGTAAAGAGTGCTACACACTCAAAGCCTGAAATCAATTCTTTTTACCGCGCAGCTTTGACGGCTGCGCGGATTTTTATTATTTATAATGCACACAACCGCTGTTTCCGGAAAAATACAAAGCGAATAATCTTAAATATAAAACGCAGATTGTGGCGTGCCCACACAGCAGGTGATTGTATGGAAGAAGTTCTCTGTAGCATTGAGATTATCAAAGAAAACAACGATTTCGTCGCCAAGATTCAGAGCGATCTCGGCGGAAGCAGGGAATACAGATCCCAGCTTTTCGAAGATGTCCTTGAGCAGTTCGTCATGGATCTCCAGGAAGAATTCGAATCGATGTGAGTGGAGGAAGACAGCATGGCAGCAATCGACGCAAAACTGAAACAGATTACGAATGAACTCGAGGGACGTCTCGCCAACGACAACGGAGTCCCCAGGAACATAAGGAAGGGTGCGACGGACGCTGTAGCTTACCTTCAGGACACAAAGAAACCGATGGATCTCCGCATCTCCAACGCTATCAACATTCTCGCGGATCTCTCCAACGACCCCAACATACCCATGGAGTCCTGGAGCACAATCATGCAGATCCTCTCGGATCTCGAGATTATGCTGAAAGAGATTGCATAATCGGTTTAACTCCGGAGACGGTCTCACGACCGTCTCGAAATCTTATTCTAAAACAATTATGATATGTCCGGCATATGAGGCACGGACTCTCTAGACTGAAGAAAATCTGCAGGTACGCATCGACCGTAATGACGGTTGCCGGATGGATTTTGGCAATATTGGTCATAATCACGGTCTGCCTCGGCATAGCATCGTCGTTTTCGGACGATGCATTCAACATGATGATTGATTGGATCGGTCACGGCGAAGACGAAAGCATGAAAATCCTCACCGCCGCAGCGTTGGAAAACATTCTGATTTTCTCCATGGGATCGATTACGGTCATAACCATCGGAAAGGTGATGCAGTCGATATCGAAAGAAGACAGTCCCTTTACCGAAAAGAATGCAGACAGGATGAGAATGATTTCGATAATCTATCTCATATCGGCATTCCTGCTCCTGATTCTCGGATACTTCATGAACAGAGGATTGGCCGGAACGGCATTCCTCTTCCTCGGTTCGCTGTTGGTATCCGTTGTGATGTACTGTATCGCACTCATGTGCCAGTACGGTTCGCTGCTGCAGAAAGAATCCGACGAAACACTCTGAGGCGATGAAATGGCGATAATCCTGAGATTGGACAGAGTGATGGCCGACAGAAAGATGTCACTGAATCAGCTGACCGAACTCGTAGGAATATCCAATGTAAATCTTTCCAAAATCAAAACAGGGAAGATATGTGCCATAAGGTTCTCGACACTCAACGGAATCTGCAAGGCGCTGAAATGTCAGCCCGGAGATATTCTGGAATATGTAGAAGACGAAGAGGAGTGAACCCCGCCCTTTCGGGCAGGGGTTCAGGCCTCCGAACCGATTTCTCTTTCCATTCTCTTCCTGCTGAAGAGAACGGAGTCCATGAACGCGACCCACGTAATCTCAACGAGAATCGACGTAGCGATCGCGACCATCGCATCGCCTGTGAGCGGACCGAGAATTCCCGACGTACACAATGCGATTGCGATTCCTTTGTTCTTGTAGGATGCCATCAGAATATCGGTAACTCTCTGAGACCATCCGATGCCTGCTTTCTTTTCTACACCTTCGACAGCGAATCCGAGACCGAAGGATCTGAGGAATGCTATCAGTGCGAATGCGACGAACACCCATACGGGAATACCCGCAAAGTTGGTCGCACCTACAGAGAGCCAGACCATGAAAAAGATACACAGATTGAGGAATATCGCCATGACATCTTTGTCTATCTTCACCTTGGTGAGAAGCCTCGAAGCAATCAGCGGAATACCCAAAAGTTTCAGAACGGTTATGATGACATCAGTCATGTTCACCGTTTCACCCAATGTCGCCCATATAATGAACGGAATCCATACCAATGCCGCAACATACGTAACAATCGTACCTCTTGCAGCGTGTTCCATGTCTCCTCTGAGAATATACGACAGCGGAACAACCGAACCCGCGAACGGTGTCGCCGCAATGAAGATCAATCCCATGGACTGATTACCGAATTCAGTGTCTTTCAGTAAGAAATATCCTATCAGCGGAATAATCGATGAAATAACAAGTCCCAAAAGAACCGCTCTTAATGATGATTTTCCGTACGCTAGAGGATTCAGATTCTTATACGAAATTCTGGACAGGGACAGTGTCAGCATCACCACCAATGTCCATATTGTCAGTTCGGAACGGATACTCGCAGTCAGAGAATCCGGGAACCAACCGGCAAAATTTGTGATGAGCGCGACAATCATCGCGGCCATCATCATGAAGGCACTGCTGCTCAGTGCACCCTTTACACTCATATTCGGTCAATCGTATGATTGATATTTATCGTTTTTCGATAAATAATTTATTTATATCGTGTTGTCCAATGCGATTGCATGCAAACCCCGACTGTAAAACCGATCAAGGCCGGATGGTGGAATGTACTCAGGCCGTGGACGTTACACGGAGCCGTCGTACCCGCACTGATAGGCGGTGCGGTTGCATTCCAATACATCGACCGCAGCCTGACGGATGCGTTGGTCTTTATACTGATTGTGATAGGATCGTGTCTCTTTCAGATTGCAGCCAACATTCTGAACACGTACGGGGATTTCGTAAAGGGAACGGACACCGTAGAGAACGAAACAAGATCTCCCGAATTGGTAACGGGAGTGTTAAAACCGAAAGATGTTCTCAAAGCGGGAATAATCTGTATTGCGGCGATATGCGTAATCGGAATCATTCTGATGTTCCACGTTGGCATCGGACTGATGATTTACGGAGTAATCGGCCTACTCGGAGTCACGATGTACACCACCGGGGCATCCTACAAATACCACGGTCTGGGTCAGTTATCTGTCTTCATCAACTTCGGTATTCTCATGCCGATGGGAACATACTACGTTCTCACAGGAGATTTCTTCTCATGGGATGTTCTGTTACTCAGTCTTCCCAATGCGTTCATGATTACGGCCGTCTTGGCAGGTAACGAAGTCCGTGATTACAAAGACGATAAAGAAGCAGGCGTAGGCACTCTCATCGGACGTATGTCCTATGAAAACGGAATGAGAATGTATCTTATCGAATCGTTAATCTCATTCCCGATTCTGATAATTTTGGTGATAACCGGAAAAGCACCGCTCCTGTGTCTGCTGGCGTTACTGTCCCTGTACGACGCATACATTCTTTACACAAATTCAAAGAAAGCACCTTCGGATAAGCATGCAAATTTCATGCTTGTGCCGTTATGTTTCAAACTGAATTGGCATTTCGGCGTTCTGATGGTCGTAGGTTATTTGATATGGATTCTCATTCCGTGATTTGAGGTGGCACCGTGGCAGAAGAACTGAAGGGCAACCAATTCGAAGGCAAGGGCGAATACGTCGTAGACGTTTTCGAGGAAATCGCCGAATATTACGACAAAATGAACGGTATAATGTCCATCGGCATGGTCAAAGGATGGCACAAATTCATGTTCAAGAAAGCCGGAGACATCACAGGTAAAAGGGTATGCGATGTCGGATGCGGTACCGGTGAAATTTCATTCATGGCGGCGGAAAGAGTCGGCAAAGACGGAGAAGTTATCGGAGTCGATATCACACCCGGAATGCTTGCAATGGCCAAGAAGAAAATGGCCGACATGAATCTTCCCAAAGACGTGGATTTCCGTGTGGGAGACGCTCTCAACATGGAGTTTGAAGACAATTCCTTCGATCTCGTCACATCGGGATATATGCTCAGAAACGTCACCGACATTCAGAAAGCGGTATGCGAAATGCACAGAATCCTCAGACCCGGAGGAAAATGCGTTGTTGCGGAACTCTCTAAGCCCAAGAACAAGATTCTCCTGTTCGGATACAATATCTACGTGTTCCATATCGTGCCGTTCTTCGGAAGAAGATACGACAAGGGAAAGAAAATCGACGGAAAACAGCCCGCATACGATTGGCTGACATCCTCACTCGAAGGATTCCCCCACGGAAACGACATGGTCGCTATCTTCAGGAAAGCGGGATTCAACGACGCAAAATTCTACGTCAAATCCATGGGTGCCGTGAACATCTACGTCGCGACGAAGGATCAGTGAGATTCCTTCCACTCGCGGCAGATGTCCACGAAATTCTGGAACATCTGTTCTCCGTATTCGGTGTGTTCTACCTCGGGGTGGAACTGCACTGCGTAGATAGGTCTCGTTTTACAGCGGACCGCTTCCACGGGACATGTGGGAGATGTTGCAATCAGATCGAATCCTTCGGGAACGGCTTTCACTTCATCGTTGTGTGAAGCCCATGCGGTTATCTCCGAGGGAATTCCTCTGAAAATGTCGCTGTTATCGAGGATTTTGAGATCTACTTTACTGAACTCGGGATTCTGTGCAGGGCCCAGCGTGGAACCGAAATGCTCACATGTGAACTGCATTCCCGCGCAGATACCGAAAATCGGGAAATCCGCTTTGTCGAGATATTCTCCGTTGTTACCCATAGCGTCTGCTTCGGTAGCTACGGAAGGGGAACCTCCCGAAAGCACGAGTCCGTCGACTTCGTCTTTGATCTCATCGAACGGAGTGGTATTCGGAATTATCTTGGTCTCGACATCTAGATATCTGAGCACACGCCACTCGCGGTGTGTCCATTGGCCTCCGTTATCCACTACGTAGATCCTCATTGTTATGCCCAATCCGAGGTTTCGTATAAATATATCATCCCGACCGATGCGTAAGCATCGGTCCGAAATCAGGGTTTCACGCACCACGTGAGCATATTGTCTGCGATATCGTGTGCAATTCTGCCCTTACTTTCAAGCCATGAAAGATACGAACGCACCGTACTGCTTATCAGAACATACTCTTCCATCGTCATCCTGAGACTGTAATCGTCAAAGATTCTTTTCACAACTGATTCGGTGGAAATCGGTGTTTTACAGATTTCTTCAATATGGTCTGCAACTTCCAAAGTCGCATCTATGTTGTACTGTGCCAGCTCCGAAATATCTTCGGTTGCTTCCACATGTGCGGGTATGAACATGGAAGCCTTCATGTCCTTCACAGTCTTCAGCGTAGAAAGATAGGATTCGATATCGTAGACGTATCCGATGGTGTATTTCTTCAGAGTTTCGACACTTGACAGACAGTCCGCAAGGAACACAATATCATCGGATGTTCTGTATCCCACCATTCCGGGAGAATGTCCGGGAAGAGGTATCGAAGAGAGATTCTTCGGAAGAACATTATCCGTAAGATAATCGCAGTCACTGTCCTGTGCCATCAGAAACTTATGGCAGAGACTCTCCATCGGGAATCCTCCGTACAGGAAAGAGGGTTCCAGTATCGTATGACGTGCAAACCCGCACTCAATCTCCGGAAGGTATGCCTTACAGCCGGTCTGCGACTGGAGATACCTGTTTCCGCCTACGTGATCGGCATGGAAATGTGTGTTGTATATCGCAGTCAGATGCCATCCGTTCTTATCCAGAATCTGTCTGACTTTACGTCCGGCCTCCTTATCGTTACCGCTGTCTATCAGGCACACGTTATTATCATCCAATTTCACCAATCCGATCTTCGCCGGGTTCTGAATGTAATAACAATTCTCCGATACCTGCACCAATTCGAACATTGAATCCTCTGTCACGGTAATCACAGAAGACGATATAACCGTTGTTTATCGGAAAATTACGTTTTTATGAGTAATAAATGAAGAATACAATATACTTAACACCTCTTAAATAGGCATATCCGAATGTTAACACCATGACAGAGTATATCTGCACCGTATGCGGAGAAGTATACGACGAAGAGAAGGAAGGTATGCCTTTCACCGAACTTCCCGGGAATTGGGTCTGCCCGTTATGCAATATGCCCAAGGAGAAATACCGCCCTGCGGACGGATGTACTCCGTCATCGGATATCAATTTGGAACTTAATCCGGATTTGATAAAAGAAGGCGACTGTGTCCTCGATGAAATCAGACATATGTCGTACACGGGAAAGAATCTCACCGAACCGATGGAAACTCTTCTTCCTGTACCGGATTTCTCTGAAATTCTGATTCTCGGTTCGCAGTTGGCGGTAAAACCGTTGGAAGAGAGTGACAATGTATCTTTACGCACAATTATCGGTAAAAAAGCGAAACGTCCGATGATTATCGAAATGCCTGTGTACATCTCACACATGAGTTTCGGTGCACTGTCAATGAGTGCAAAAATCGCTCTTGCTAAAGGGAGTGCTTCGGCAAAGACGGCAATGTGCAGCGGAGAAGGAGGCGTACTCGCAGATGAAATGGTGAATTCGTACAGATACATCTTCGAATACGTCCCGAACAGGTACAGCGTAAACGATTCCACATTCGAAGGGTGCGATGCGGTTGAAATCAAAATAGGTCAGGGAACCAAGC
>CAZDCU010000007.1:0-52539 GCA_964504055.1 uncultured Methanomassiliicoccales archaeon | reverse complement strand
ACGAAATCAGAGCGGATTTCGAGAACGGAGACGGATATTACGATATCATGATGACAAAGAGGAAAGGAGACAGCCCCAACATTGTCATCGAGCTGAAGAGATCCGAAAACGACGGACATCTCGAAAACGATGCAAAGGCAGCTCTTCAGCAGATTAAAGACAAAGATTACGCACACGGTCTCGAAGGCAAAACAATCCTCTACGGAATCGCATTCTCCGGAAAGAAACCGTTCATTATCTCCGAGGAAATCTGATTTACTCCGTTCTAACAGAAAGGAGAAGACATATCCGAAGGTTCGGAACCGTCGAACATACAAAGTTCTCTTCCCTTATCTGAGTATTCAGGTCTGACGATTTCGGAAACCATCAATCGATTCGTTTAATACATCCCTCGCCATAAGGCGGATTATGAAGGTCGTCGCACTCAACGGCAGTCCGCGTTTGCTGGGAAACACATCCAATGCACTCAATGTGATACTTGACGAGCTGAACAAGGAAGGTATTGAGACAGAATACATTCAGATTTACGAGGATCATATGAATCCCTGTAACCACTGCAGCTCATGTGAGATGCGCGGCGACGGCAGATGCGTCGCCGAAGATGACAGTATGAACACTTATCTCGATAAGATGAAGGCCGCTGACGGTGTAATTCTTGCATCTCCGACATATTTCGGTTCATGCACCGCACAGCTCAAAATGTTCCTTGAACGTGCGGGATTTGCGTGCATGTTCGATAAGACCAAACCTCTCAGAGGGAAAATCGGTGCGGCGATGGTTATTCAGGAACGCAGCGGCGGTAATGCAGTCTATTCGGAATTGGTCAATTGGATGCTCATGAATGAGATGACCGTTGTCGGATCTTCACCTCTCTGTATCATCAATGCCAAAAATCCCTTCGATTACGAAAAGGACGAAAAGGGAATGAAAGCTCTGAAATCAGTCGCAAAGAACATGATTTCCGAGTTGGAAAAAAGATAAAAGAAGTTTGAGGTTCCTGTTCTTTTAATCAGAAGAACAGGAATCCGCATTTCTCTTTTATAGAAACATTTGCGACTGCTTCCAAACGTTCCAACGGCCCGGAATATCTTCTGACGTACACTTTTCCTTCCTCGGGAAGTGCCGCCTTCAGGATTTCCACCTCTTTCAGAAGTTCGACTGCATCTTCGGGTGAGAATCTCTTCTGTTCTTCGGAACTCTTCACTGCGGATGCGATAATCTTACATCCTCTCTTCTCCGCAATCTGCGGAAGCAGACTGTTGTTAGGTCCGAAGGCTCCGATACATCCTCTGCCTTTGTCCCAGGACAAAGGACATTTCGCACAGGTTTCGTTCATTTCATCGAAGTCGAGAAGATCCCATCCGGTCAGACGGTTGTCGGGATCGGAGGACGATACGGCTTTCTTCTTATCCTCATCATTCAGTTTATCAAGAATGACCCAGCCTGTGTATTTCTTCTGAATCTTGGGTTTCAGGATTTCGAGATCGTCGGTATTTTTCACTTTTGCGATATAGATCGCATCGGCTTCCTCGTTGATTCTGTTCCTCTTGACGAATGCTTCGTAATCGGGGAATAACGAACGTGCATCGTCCAAAGAAACAAACTCATCCACCTCGGCGGCACCGCCGAAGGATGAAGGTTCATTCACCATTACTTTGACGAATTTATTCTTCAGTTCGCGGCAGAGTGCGTTCTCCGCCTCGGTTTCGCATACGCCTATGTTAATTCCCATCCAAGAATCACCTTTTTGACGTAATGACGAAGGATGATATATCGTCATCGAACGTTGTTTTCTATATTATGATAAGAAATAATCGCCATCGTTATAATCCACGTCAGTATGAGGTGGTATGATGGCAGACATAATGATACGCAAGAGAAAGAGAATGAGAGAGAAAGAGATCAAAGCTCTCGCAGGACAGCTGAAGACACTGTTCGGTATTGATACATTTACCGAGAAGGATGCTGTCGATATGGCGGAGAGTTCCGATTTCAATCTTGTTTTTGTCAACAATGTCATTCTCGCTATGGTGTATCAGGAGAAACCTTTCCTGACCGTCAGAGGTATTCTGAAATACAGGCCCGAAGCGTGTGCCGTTACGGTGGATATGGGTGCCGTTCCGTACGTTACGAACGGTGCGGATGTTATGGGCCCCGGAATTACGGATGCAGATGATAACATCAAAGAAGGAGATCTTGTCTGGATCAGAGATGTCAAGAACAAAGCTCCGCTTGCGATAGGTGTGGCACTTCGTGATGCGTCTGCACTGAAAGGCAAGGAAAAAGGAAAAGCCATACACACGATACACAACGTCGGAGACAAACTCTGGAAATCCGGTGAATGAAAATGCCGTTCGGTATCAGCAGGAAACTGAAAGAGTCGGACACGGGATGCGAGCCTGTGTTTGTGGATCTGTCGGAAGCGGAGATTCCGGGAGATTTATCCGTACTGAGAGTGAAAATCCTCAGAATCACGAAAGAATCCGATCTCAGCGGGATACAGAGCATACTGTCATCGGGTTGTGTTTTGATTGTCAACACGGAAGGATTCGGCGGAGATTCAAATACAGCGTTTGAAAGAATAAGGTCCGCAGCCCGTATGTCGGGATGCGAGAGCCTGATAATCAACCGCGTAACTGTCATAATTGTCCCGAAGGGCGTAAAAATAGCGAGTCTTGCCTTCAAAGGTGAATGAAATGAGCGACAGGACGAAAACGGTACATGATCCGATTCACGGGAGCATAACCGTAGGTCCTCCGTTCACTGATATTATGGACAGGCACGAGATGCAGAGAATCCGTTCCGTCAAACAGTTGGGATTGGGCAATCTTGTGTTTCCCGGTGCGAATCACACAAGATTCGAGCATTGTCTCGGGGTGTGTCATCTGTCCGGAAGAATGGGCAGGATGATCGGTCTTGACGATGAAGATGTGAACACACTCATGGCCGCGGGACTGCTGCACGATGTGTGTCACGCACCGTTTTCCCATACTTTGGAAAGTACAATGGAAGGGATTACGGGCAAAGATCACATGGACTTAGCCAGAGATCTGATTTTCGGAAAAGTTCCGACTTATCTGAAAAGAGACGAAGATATTCTCGGAGGTACGTGTTCTATTTCCGAAATACTTGAAGATTCCGGAATTTCCGCGGAGACTGTCTGTGATTTGATATCGTATCCGAGGTCGGAATTGGGTTCTTTCAGTGCGGGGGATGAGAAATCGTTCTTCCCGTCCCGCGATTATATGCACCAGATTATCCACGGCCCTGTGGATTCCGATCAGATGGATTATCTCCTCAGAGATGCCCATTATACAGGGGTAAAACTGGGTACGATTGATATGGACAGACTGCTGAGCCAGATGGTAAGATTTAACGATCAGTTGGTTCTCAGAAAGGGCGGAATATCCGCGGCGGAAGGTCTTGTCGTGTCACGTCTTCTTATGCATTCTTCCGTTTATTTCCACAGAACAGTCCGTACTGCGGAAATGATGATGGTCAAAGCTGTGGAAGAAGCGATTTCACAGGGTGAAGATCTCTCTGAGATGTATCTTATGACAGACTCGGATTTAGTGCAGAAACTGATTTCTGCAGGCGGAAAGGCATCGAATCTGACAAGAGACATTATGTTACGCAGACTCCACAAGAAAGCTTATGCGTTATACTTCAACAGTCTCAACGAAGACGTTATTTCCGGATTGGTGAAGTATGCGGATCCGAAGATAAGAAAAGATTTGGAAGAACGCATAGCTTCGAGGGCCGGCGTAGACAGGACAGACGTAATCGTCGATATGCCGTCGAAATCTTCACTGTTGCTGAAACAGAAGATAGGCAAAACAGATGTCAACATCCTTGACGACGGAAGAGTCAGATCGTTATCTTCATTCTCCGCTTTGGCAAGATCAATGCAGAGCAGAACGGGTCTCGATTGGGCGATAATGGTTTCCGCACCTGCCGGAAAGGAATGCGCTGTAGCCAAGGCCGCCCGTAACGTAATCGGAATAGACGATATCAGCCTTTGATGACACCGACAGGTCTCATCCTTGCGACTTTTCCCGTAAGTCCCGAGTTACATACAACGGAAACTACGCGATCGACATCTTTGTAAGCCTGCGGTGCTTCTTCTACCAATCCGTCATCGGAACCGCTTCTGAGGCAGATGTCATTACCTGACATCCTGGCTCTTATCGAATCCGCAGTAATCGAACCTACCGCTTTCTTCCTTGACATGACTCTTCCCGCACCGTGGCAGGTGGAACCGAAGGTTTCCTTCATTGCGCCTTCTTTTCCTACGAGAATGTACGTTCCCGTGCACATATCTCCGGGAATAATCACGGGCTGTCCCACGTTACGGTATTTCATCGTAATCTCGGGTCTTCCCGCTGCGAATGCTCTTGTCGCACCTTTTCTGTGAACAAGAACATCCGTTGATTTTCCTTCGACATCGTGACGTTCCATCTTGGCGATGTTGTGCGCCACATCGTACATCACTTCGATTCCCATACTCTCTGCGGAGCATCCCATGACGGATTCGAAGGATTCTCTGATCCAATGCGTAATCATCTGACGGTTTGCCCATGCGAAGTTCGCTCCGCATGACATCGCTTTGAAGTAATCTTCACCTAACTGTGAATTCAAGGGAGCACACGCCAGCTGTTTGTCGGGAAGATCTACGTTGTTATCTCTGACGTATCCTTCCATATTCATGAGATAATCCGTCGCAATCTGATGTCCGCATCCTCTCGAACCGCAGTGAACGGTAAGGGTAACCTGTCCTTCTTCGAGACCGAAGACTTTTGCCGTGTCGGGATCGAATATTTCATCGACAACATCCAATTCAAGGAAATGATTTCCCGAACCCAAAGATCCCAACTGGGATATTCCTCTCTTCTTTGCTTTTACGCTTACTTTGGAAGGATCTGCAGTGAGCATTTTACCTGTTTCTTCGGTTACTCCGAGATCTTCTTCCCATCCGAATCCGTTCTCAACGGCCCATTCGGAACCGTTCGTAAGGATTTCGTCGATGACATCCATATTCACTCTTGTGAGTCCTTTGGAACCCAATCCCGAAGGAACATTCGCATAGAGTGCGTCCATCAGATCCTGTCTCTTGTCTCCGATATCTTTCAGAGTCAGATTTGTCCTGATTGTACGTACGCCGCAGTTGATATCGAAACCGATACCTCCGGGTGAGATGGAACCCGTGTCGGCATCTACGGCGGCTACGCCGCCGATGGGGAATCCGTATCCGAAGTGGATGTCGGGCATAGCCATTGCTTTACCCACAATTCCCGGGAGACACGCGACATTTGCAGCCTGCTGCGGAGAATTATCGCTCATGACTGCTTCGAGCATGCTTTCATCCGAGTAGATGACTGCACTTGTCTTCATGCAGGGCATATGGTCTGCGGGAATTTCCCATCTGTTGTCGTCGATTTTTACGAGTTTCCCGTCCCATGTCATAGCGTTGCCTCCTTGTGAATAATGATTGAGAAGTAGGGGCCGGGACCGAGATTTGAACCCGAGTCAAGGGATCCACAATCCCCTAGGATAACCAAGCTACCCTATCCCGGCCATATTTCAAGTAGTGCATTGAGCAGTCATAGATAAAGTTGTCGAACGGTTTGCAATTCACGTCCTTCATTCAGACAGTGTAACTGAGACAGTTCGTACTTTGTTCAGGCACAATGCAGATGCCGAAGGAATAATACAATCGGACAGATTCCGATTTATCGGATATCATGGGACTTATCGGTTCGATCGATTCATACCGTAAAAGACACAAAGTCTACACTCTGAAGGAGATATCCGCAATTGTAGCTCCTGTGGCGGAGAAGTACGGAACAGGTCGGATACAGGTATTCGGTTCATATGCGCGCGGTGAGGCAACACCTGACAGCGATATCGATTTGCTGATAACGCCCGGAAAAATCAGGAGTTATTTCAAGTTCGCAACTTTGGCTGCGGATTTTGAGGATGCTTTCGGTAAGAAGGTCGATGCCGTATCTTCGGGATGCGATAAACGTTTCATTGACAGAATCAGTGCGGATTTGGTGACGGTGTATGAGGTTGCCGATTGTGACGAAGTATGACAGCAATCGAGCCATATGAGATGGTGATGTCTTACGGATTACGACCTATCAGAACAGCGATGGTAATTATTAATAACGGGTGTGCATATATTCAACTACAAACCCGCACATGTCCGCGACCGCGAATCTTAAAGGATTAGCGAGAGTACGGACCGCTGTGCACAGCCTTTTTACATAAAATCATCAATTGCTACCAATGTAACAGCACGTTTGAATGAAGTTGTGTTGATAGTTGCAGGATTGTTCTTCAGACGTTCATTCAAAAGTTCTGTTGCTTCTGGCTCATCGATTAATCCATCGACATAAGAATAAAGAATCAAATCGTCCTTATTTCCTTTTAACGAATCTGTATTCAATGCTTCCATCAACAGTTCGTATGAATTGACTGATGCGAATGCCAACGGTCTTTTTGAAGTTTTGAATTTATTGTACTGTCTTTTCTTTTCTTCAATGAATTTATTCATTTTCTCTGAATAAGAAGATTTGTCGCGCCCGGTTTTTTTCAGATACTGAAACATCGGGATGAATGTTGAACTGCTCAATGATGATTTTTCAAACCATATGTCGACCACAGATGTGGCCTTAAGCGTACAGCCGTTTAGTACATCTTCAATTAATTCCGATGTTGTGTACTTCTCATAAGATTTTATCACATCTATTGCTTTGTTTGTGGTAAGAGCAACAACTGTTCTTTTGGGATCCACATCGTCAATACCTTCAATTCCGACGTATGCCAAACGCTTACCTTCTGTAGGTTCCCCGGAAACCACATCCATAATCATACGTTTCAATTTCCTAAGTGCTGTTATCGGGAATGAATATGTGCAGGTTGTCAAATCTCTCAACACAGGGGTAAAATCGCCGACGGTCAACGTTTTTATGTAAAATGTTCCGGAGTCGGATGACAGCTGCATCGTGCCCAATTGAGGCTCCGAACCCTCCTTGTAACCGATGTACAATATGTTCTTCGCAAACTGTTCGCTCTTCTCTTTGGAAAAGGAAGTGAACATTCTGCTTATGAGGTTGCGGATCATCTTATCGCCCATCGAATAACCGATTATAATCATAGGCGATTCACACAACAGTGAAACGATTTTGGAAGAAACAATATAGGAATTCTTGTTGAATGCATCATAGTCATTTTTATTCAGAATAATGCTGCTGGGTCTCTTTATTGTTCCGTGAATCTTGTATATTTCGCCGACACCTATCGAATCAGGCTGATAGTAATCATCGATTGAACTGAACACCTTGAATTTATTATCAAACAATGTTTCCAAAACATTGTCATAATTGGTTGTGATGAGAACCGGGGTCGAATTAACCAACTGCCTGAAAAGTCCGATTTCCTCAGCATATTCGCTTTTGAACTCAATGTCGGACATATCGGAGCACACCAACAACTTGAGAGGATCTACGCCATGACGGTACTGTTTCAGCATACTGTCGGTAAATATCCCTGCCGGATTGAAATCGCCCGAGATGATTTTCTCATTCAGCATATTCGATATTTCCAATGCTACGACAGACATTATGTCTTCATCCGAAGCATCCTGGCCCAGATCATTCTTTACGATATTCTCTATTGCAACAAATTGATCCTCGGTAATGCCGGCTTTTTTTGCGGCATTGATAAGCATCGGCCTCCAAGTCAGAAACTCCTTTACATATCTCGCAGGAATACCAGAACCTATCCACAGCAGCGGCGGTTTCTTAGTTCCAAAAAGATTCGTCGGAAGATAATCGCTTGGATAGTCTGACATCAGTTGTAAAATATCTACAGGATATAATTTGTTTTATGTTCTGACAGATTTTGCCGACAAGAATAACATATTGATGCCAATAAGGCAGTCACTTCCCGTCTGAGTGCAGGGTGCTTTGTTTTGTAATCTGATGATTTCACGTAATCATGACAAGTACTGAACTCACAGGATGCAGTTTTCAGGGCGCCTCCGATTTCTGTCCGATATCCGTATGCCGTGTCATGAGAATATCATGATGTTCCGTATGTGATGTTCTTATTCCGACTTAGCTTATATACAAGGGGCAGGATAACAACCGGCATGGCAAAACGCAACATCATTTCCGTCCTCGATATGAAGGACGATATGCCCCAGCTCGTAGAGCTTGCAGCAAAGCTCAAGAAGGAACGCGGCAACCACGGCGAACCGCTCAAAGGTAAAACGCTCGCGATGATATTCGAGAAACCGAGCACAAGGACGAAAATATCGTTCGATGTTGCCATGAGCGAACTCGGAGGACACCCTCTGTATCTTTCCGCAAGGGATCTTCAGTTGGATCACGGAGAAACCGTCGAAGACACGGCAAGAGTCATGAGCCGTTTCGTTCACGGCATTATGTACCGCGCATTCGACTACAAGATGATGGACAGACTCGGAGACAGCGCCACAGTACCCGTCATCAGCGGTTTGGACAACCTGGAACATCCCTGTCAGGCACTTGCCGATATGCTTACAATCAAAGAGCACCTCGGCTCGTTCAAGGGAAAGAAACTTGTCTATCTCGGAGACGGAAACAATGTGTGCAACTCGCTTCTGTATGCATGTGCCATTATGGGAGTCGACATGATTGCATGCTGCCCTGCGGTAAGGATGCCCAACGCTGAGATCATGCTCGGAGCCGCACGTATTGCGGATCAGAACGGAAGCAAAATCCTCGCTTCGCACGAGCCTACGGAAGCATGTGTCGATGCGGATATTCTCTACACAGACACATGGATTTCAATGGGAGACAGCACATCCGAGGAAGTCGCAACGAAGATTTTCAGCAAGTATCAGATTAACAAAGAACTTCTCGCTCTCGCGAAACCCGATTGTATCGTAATGCACTGCCTGCCGTGTCACCGCGGACAGGAAATTACCGACGAAGTCATTGAAGGTCCGCACAGTGTCGTTTTCGACGAAGCCGAAAACAGGCTTCACGCTCAGAAAGCGATTCTTCTGACACTTCTCAAATGAGCTGAGAGGCGACCATATCCTCGACTATGTCGAGGAAACGGTCTTCCTCTCCCTCGGGGATTGTCGCACCCGCTGCGACATTATGCCCTCCGCCGTAACCGCCGACGAGTTCGGCGGCTCTGTTCATTACGACGGAGAGATCCAAACCTCTTTCACCCAAAGAACGGTCCGCTCTTGCGGAGACTTTTATTCCGTCATCTGCCTTGGCGAATGCTATAATCGGCATTTTGTTATCGAAGCCGTCCGTATTGAGAATCATTCCCGCTACGATACCTACGACGGTATCTCTGATTGTGTCTTTTGCATCGAAGTACTGAATGAATCTTCTCTTTTGGATGAGATTGTTGTGTTTCACATACTGCAATGCGGAAGAAATGTTCTTCCTGTGCTCCGCACGGTTTTTCTCCGCATCCGCCATGGCGGATTTCTCACCGAAACAGATTCTCACTCCCGTAGGTGCATCGTCGTATCTTCCGCAGGAATTGAGAACGGTGGCGAATTCTTTCGCATCCCTCAGTCCTCCTGTCATCGGGAATTTCGGTAAACTGTAGACTTCTCCTATGAGTATTCCCAAATCTTTCTCTTCGACCAAAGGAATCAGTGCGTTACGGACTTTTTCTTTCTCTTCAGAAGATAAATCCAGCCATTTTCTGTTCTTTCCGTTCTCTGTTAAAGGAATTTCAAGACTGTCGAAGAATGCGTGACACCCGTGTGCATCATCGGTTAATCCTTTCAGATGGGGATCGTTGCTGTACTGAACGAACTGTATCAGAGGTCTTGTGGCTCTTCCGAAGAGTCTGAGGTCTTTTTCTACGGTAACATCTCCGTTACCGACTGCATCATTCAGTACGACACGGTTCACTCCCAATAACCCGGAACCGGTACGGTCCTGAAGATCTCCGCATGCTCCTATTACGCCGAGATAAGCCAAATCAATATTCGAAGGATCGATTGCTTTGGATACGAGATATGTTGTTGTCGCTCCGCACGCTTCCACCGAGCCGTCCATTCTGTATGTGTGACAGTTCACATGCTCGATTATGCGGAAATCATCCAGACACAGCTGTCCTCTTCTCCATCCGGGATCGGGTACGTGATGATCCGAGACTACAACGTTATCTCTCTTGAAATCCGAGAGATAACCGCTTCCGAGATCCACAATCCAAACTATGTCTGCCTCGGAATCGTTGATTGTGTGTATCGTGTCGCTGTCCATTTTGCTTGCGAACAGTAAATCATACTTCTTTCCCAGACGTTCGCAGGTTTTGGATGCTATCGCAGCGGAAGATATTCCGTCTGCATCGATGTGTGCGACAATCAGAACATCTTTTGCCTTCTTAATCATCGATGCGGCGCGTTTTGCGTCGGAAATTAAAGAACCGATGGGATCAGAAACCATTCTTCACCACCAGTCTTCTGTATGTTTCGTCGGCGACTCTTGTGAGATTCACCGTATCCGCACGGTTGTATTCCGTCAGTAATTCTCTTGCTCTCGAATCTCCGCTGCGTTCCCATGCTTTCCAGAGACGGACTGCTTCGAAACCGTCGATATCTATGATATCGTCGGATCTCTTCAGACCCAATTCTTTCTCTACGGTTTTCAGTCCTCCTTTGAATCCCGCCTTCTTACATCCGAATCTCAGGTCGAAATGGGGCATATCCAAATCCACGTTGGGAAAACTGTTTCTTAAAACCGGAACATCGAAGCATCTTCCGTTGAAAGTGACCAATAACTTCACGCCTTCCAATGCTTTCGATAATGATTCGGCATCCAAATCGATGCCATGTGTGAGTGTACACGTTTCATCTTTCTTGTGTACGGTAACAACGGTAACAAGAGAATCTCTCTCGAGACCGTCGGTTTCTATGTCAAGATAACCGGCATCGTCGCGGAATCTGTCATACAGTCTCCACTGCTCTCCCGGAGCTAACATTTCACCCAAACCGTAACAGTCTCTTTCGTCGAGAAGTGTGTATGCTTCTCTGAACAGAAGATTGCAGTCGGATTTCTTTTTCTCCTTGATCCCGGGAATCACGGAAGCATCCATAAAATCGCTCCATGTGAGGATACCCGATTCCCAAAGCTTACATTCCCTGCCCTTCCCGATGCCTTTCGCAATTTGGAATGTATGCTCGATCATCTTATCTGCGGAACAGGAATCCCGCTAAACTATATTTCACTGATGTAAGATATCGGAGAACATGGATTCCTTGGAGATTATACCGGGTGTGAGGGTCACGGAGGAGAGATGTCTTCTTCTCGACGACGGACCCACTGTTGTGCTCGGAGATCTCCATCTCGGTTACGAGAAAGCACTGGAAGAAGACGGAATGTTTCTTCCCCGTATCAACACGGAATCGATAAGAGAGGAACTCAACCGCATTATCTGCAAGTATTCTCCCGCACGTATTGTTTTACTGGGGGATATCAAACACGATTTCAAGAGAACAAGATACGAAAGCAGGGACGAAGTCCGTAAAATCATAGATCTTCTGATGAATGCCGCCGAAGTTATTGTCGTCAAAGGAAATCATGACAACTTTTTACAGAATATATTACAGGATACAGGCCTGATGGCCGTGGATTACGTGGATCTCTGCGGTTTCAGAATGGAACACGGTCATGTGGATTCAGGTAAACGTCCTGTGATTATCGGACACGAACATCCTTCGGTGAAGATTGCGGGTGCATTGTCCGGAGGTGTGAAGGTTCAGTGTTTCCTGTACCTGAAGAAAGAAGGAATTTTGGTCATTCCTCCGTTTTCTCCCCTCTCTTCCGGAACCGATTTAACCCTGGCGGGACCGGAATCGTTCATGTCTCCCGCATGTAAGGGCGCAGACGTACTGGATGCCGAAGTTTACGGCGTGACGGAGTTGGGGATTCTTCCGTTAGGCAGATTGGGGGATATCGAGGACATCGAAATCTGACGTGCTAACAACGTTAAGAGAGAAAGTTTTAAATACCCTTTTAATATACGCGCGTAATATAGGTTGTGGACATATATTCCATCCATAAAACCCTTTATATCAATTGAAGCGAATCACTAACCCAACATCTTGCAGAAGATGGAGGAATTAGAAATGAGCGCAGAAATGGACGCACTTATCGACATTGTCGTAAAAGGTAAGATCAAAGAAGGAAAAGACGCAACACAGAAGTGCCTCGATGCAGGACACGACGCGAAAGACATCATCTTCAACGGTCTCTCCAAAGCAATGTCCATCGTCGGAGACAAATACGCTGCAAAGCAGTACTTCCTTCCCCAGGTTCTTCTCTCGGCAAACACACTCTACATGGGTCTCAACCTCGTTCTCCCTATGCTCACAGGAGCAGGCGGAGAGACAAAAGGTAAAGTTGTCCTCGCAGTCGTTGAGGGAGATGTCCACGACATCGGAAAGAACATCGTCAAAGCCATGCTCACAGGTCTCGGTCTCACGATCTTCGACCTCGGAAAAGATGTCCCGATCAAGGACATGGTTGAGAAGGCAAAGGCAGAGAACGCACAGATCATCGCAGAGTCAACCCTTATGACACCTACACTCGCAGGAATGAAAGAGTGTGAGAAGATCCTCGCAGAAGAGGGACTCAAGGGCAAGATCAAGACAATGATCGGTGGAGGAGCAACCTCGAAAGAGTTCGCAGACCAGATCGGTGCAGACGGATGGTCCTACGACGCAGTCGAGGCTTCCCACGTCGCATCCGCTTTCCTCGGAATCTGATTTCCGCAGAAAAGCATTCGACTTTCCCTCAAACCTCTTCCCCCCTTTCGGGGATTGTTCTCATAAATTTTCAGTGATTTTTCAGGCATCGGTTTTGCAGTTCCGATGTATACGGTATGTTCTGAGAAACCGCTTCGTATTATACGGTATACATCATACGGTGCATACATGAAGCAGTCGGAATTCGACCAATGGGTTCAGGATTGGATTAAGAGAGAGAAGGATGCCGGAAGGAAATGCTTCGATGTCAAGAAGTCCGGCAGCAATTATTATGTGTATTTTCAGTCGACGAGATACAACGCCGAAACCAAAAAGAGAGAGAAAGTCTCCGGTTATTTGGGTAAACTCGTCGAAGGACAGGGTCTGATTGAGCCCGACACCTACTCTGAGGATGACGAAAAGGCATCCGTCGCAAGGTACGGACTCGGTATCGATACCGGCGGTACGTTTACCGATGCGGTGATAATCGATCTCGACGACAACTCCGTCGTAGTGAAGAAAAAATCCCCTACGACACATCAGGATCTTTCAATCGGATTGTTCAACGCAGTGGATTCTGTTTTCAGGTCCACTGACATCAGACCTTCTGATATTTCTTTGGTCGGTATCTCCACAACATTGGCGACAAATTCGATTCTCGAGGGAAGCGGAGGAGAAGTGGGATTGATTCTCATCGGATGGAATCCTATGGAGCCCGTAAACTTCGGCGAGAAGATGCAGTTCTTCGTCAAAGGAGGATACGACAGCAAAGGAAAGCAGATTGCCGCCATGAGTAAAGATGAGGTAATCAAAGCGTTGGACGCTATGAAAGGGGAAGTCGATGCTATCGCGATTTCCGGATTGTTCGCAAACCTCAACCCCACACAGGAAAAGAAAGTCAAGGAACTCGCCAAGAATTACACCGGACTGCCTACGGTTGCAGGTCATGAACTTTCTGCGATTATGGGTATCGACCTGAGAGCGGAGACGGCGGTGCTTAATGCGAAATTAATTCCTGTCGTCAGCAAATTCTTCGACGATGTAGAGGCAACATTCAGAAAAATGGGAATCGAAGCACCGATTATGGCCTACAAAGGTGACGGTTCCGTCATGACTCTCGAACAGGCGAGGATGTATCCCGTGGAAACCATCCTTTCGGGACCTGCGGCGAGTTCGATGGGAGGAAAGGTTCTTTCGGGACTCGAAGACTGTGTTATGGTCGATATCGGAGGTACTTCAACCGATATCGCCATTATGAACGACGGATTCCCCCAGATTCAGTTCGAGGGAGCATCCGTCGGAAGGTGGAGAACACGTGTCAAAGCCGTGGATATGTACACCGTGGCTTTGGGCGGAGATTCAAGGATAAGGGTTGACGGTCACAGCATTAAGATCGGACCGGAAAGAGTACAGCCTCTGTGCAGACTTGCGGAAAAGCATCCCGAAGCCGTTGCGAAGATTATGCACTCCGATGAGTACGAATTCTATGAGGCCGTAGACGGTTACAGCGTTCAGATTCTTACCGAAAAGGAACAGAGAATCTATGATTCACTGGTAGGAAAAGGGCCGTTATCGAATATGGATGCCAAGAACGAAGTGGAAGGACTCTGGGCTATCGACGATGAGATGCAGTCCCTGGTGACAAAAGGAGCTCTTCAGCTGTCTTCGCTTACTCCTACGGATATCATGGTCTACAACGGTTCGTTCAAATTGGGAAACAAAGAGGGTTCCAAAGCAGGTGTCCATGCTGCGGGTGAGATCCTGGGAATGACCGAAAGGCAGGCTGCACGTATGATTTTCGACGAAGTCTGCGAAAAAGTGGCGGAAGCGGTCATGAGCAAGATGCTCGACGATCAGATGCTCGACTGGAGAGACAAAGGATCGGAACTTCTCCTCAGAAGGATGTTAACATTGCACCATGAGGAATCGGACATGATGATGAGGCCGAAATTCAGAATCCCCATTATAGGAATAGGTGCTCCTTCGAAGTACATGATGGCCGATTTGGGTGAAAGATTGGGTGCGGAAGTCGTTTTCCCCGAGAACAACGACGTAGGAAACGCTGTCGGTGCCGTCTGCAGTAAGATAAGCGAATCTCTCTCAGGAAATATTATCCCCACACCGGACTACAAATTCCTGACAACCGTTCCGTTTTTGGGATCTTCGTATCATGTACACCTCGAAACAGCGATATCCACAGCAAAACGCAGTTTGGAATCCATTCTCGAAAACAAGCTGAAAGCGGCCGGAGCGAGAAATATTGTCACTTCCTCGAAAGTCAAAACATATATGGCATCCGAAGGAGGAATCGGAGATTACGCCGACGAAGGTCTCTACGGTACCGTGAATTATGTGGAAATCGTCTCCAGAGCGGTCGGAGATCCGCCGGAGAGGTCCTGATTATAATTTCCTTTTAAAGTATCTCCCAGAGATATCAGAAACCTCTTACCCTTTCTTTTTATAATTTGAGTTCTATCACATTTTCCAGAGGAGACTTATCATGGCAATGACACCAAGAGAGAGAGTACTCGCAGCAATGAAACAGGAGAAGCTGGACAGACCCCCGGTCGCAGTCTTCACACAGTCGGCAACCATCGATCAGATGGATGCTATCAACACCTACTGGCCCGAGGCACACTCGAACGCAAAGATGATGTGCGAACTCGGAGCAGCACAGGCAACAGTTTTCGGATTCGAAGCAGTCAGGTCCTCATTCTGCCTTACAGCAGAAGCAGAGGCACTCGGATGCAGAGTCGACCCCGGAAAGAAAGACAGGACACCTATGCTTAAGGCACACCCGTTCAAATTCGACCCCATGGCCGGCGAGTACGACGAGCCCAACCTTATGGCACCCGAAGACTTCCTCAAGACAGGAAGGCCCGCAGTCATCCTTGAGGCAACAAAGCTCATGAAAGAGAAATACGGAAAGGAGTACGCAGTTATCGCAGGTAACACCGGTCCGTTCACACTCGCAGGACACCTTGTATCCACCGAGAACCTCGTTTTCGGTATCATGATGGACCCCGATAAGGTCAAAGAGTGGGTCGACGCAGTCAACCCCATCATCAAAGCATACTGCCAGGCACTCGCCGATGCAGGAGCAGATGTCATTCAGATGTCCGAGCCTTCGGCATCCACAGACCTTCTTTCACCCGACATGTTCACCGAGTACGCCGGTTCATACGTCAAGGCATCACTCGCAGCAACAAAGGGAGCAGACACAGTTCTCCACATCTGCGGAGACACCAAGCCCATCCTCGGCCACATGGTCGACACAGGCGTTACAGGTCTCTCCATCGAGGAGAAAGTCGACTCTGCAGAAGCAGTCAAGATCGTCAACGGCCGTGCAGCACTCGTCGGAAACGTCGGTGTCGTCGCACCGTTGCTCCAGGGAACACCTGAAGACTGTGCAGCAGCAGGTAAGAGGATTGCAGCAGCGGGATTCAACGTAGTCTCGCCCGGATGCGGACTCTCCGCTTTGATCCCCGGTGCAAACCTCAAAGCACTTGTCGACTCCGTCAAGTCGCTCTGAAGAAAAGATTTTTCATATTGTCACCAGAGGGGGCTTCGGCCCCCTCACCCGTAACATTCTGCATTCTGATTCCGTGCATTTGTCATGTCTGTGTAGAAAACGGATTCAGTACCCCCAGATAACACCGCTGTAATTTTAACGTCACTTGATTACAAGGTCATTTTATACCCGTCAATCAGATACAGTGCCAGAGGATTTACTATGGCATACGGAATAGCACTCGACCTCGGTACGAGCGGGTTCAGGTCGCATCTTGTCGATCTCGACAAGGGTGCGAAGATTATCGACACAGCGATAACCGTGAGGCATCCGCTTCCCGGTGCGAACATCATGGACCACATGCACTTCTGGATGAGTTCCGGAAGGGAGATTACGCACAATATCATCGCACAGACGGTTTACGATCTCATCAGCCTCTTCGGAAAAGATAAAATCGCGGATGTAAAGAAAATCTCCGTCTGCGGTAACCCGATTCAGTTATCTCTTTTCGAGGATATCGAAGTAAGGGATCTCGCTTTCGCAGGTGAAAACAAGATCAAAAAACTCGGTGTTATTCCTCCTTCAAGGAAAGCTCATACAACAACGGCGGGAGATATCGGCCTCGTAGGACTGAATCCCGAGATCGAAGTACTCATTCCTCCGGCAATCAGGCATGAAATCGGAGCCGATGCATTGGCAATGATCATAAAATCCGGAATGCTCGACAGGAAAGAGGTCTGTATGGTCACCGATTACGGTACAAACGCCGAAATGGGACTGTATGTGGACGGAGAACTCTACTCAGGTTCCGCAGCCGCAGGACCTGCGATGGAAGGACAGTCCATCGAACAGGGTGTTCTCGCATCTCCCCGTGCTATTTCAGATCTTAATATTCTCGAAGACGGAACATGGGAAAACGTCGTTCTTGATGACAAATTGGTGCCTATTGTTACCGCAAAAGTCGATCCCGCCACGGGAAGAAGCGTAAAAGTTCTCGATTACAAAGCGAAAGGAGTCACCGGTACCGGTACCGTTTCCGCAATATCCGAAGGTCTCAGGAGCGGAGTGATTCAGTTACCCGGTGTGAACACACCCGATAACAAGATCCATCTCGCAGACGGAGTGTGCATCACGGCACACGACGTCCACGAAGCAGGAAAAGCAATGGGCGCAATCCGTGCGGGTCACAGGACTCTCATGTACGAAGTGGGATTGTCCGATGCGGATGTCAAGGTCATGTACATGGCGGGTGCATCGGGTACATACGTTGACCCGATCAAAGCGCAGTACTGCGGAATGATCCCCCGTGTTTTGGATGAAGTTTACCAGTTGGGTAACACTTCGCTTATGATGGCTCACGATCTCCTGAAATCCGACGGTGCGTTGGATATGATGCAGGATGTTGCTAACTCCATTTCAGCAAACCACGTCATGTTCGCCGGAAACCAGAAGTTCGAAGACATGTACGTTCTCGAGCTTGCGTATTGGGATGAGGGTATGCCCTACGAAATGTACAACGATATGATGGTTGCATCGGGATTCCCTCCGCTTCCCGATATCGTTGTTCCGAAGATTTGTAAGAGAATCGTGAAATCGGATATTCCCGACGTCGGTGCGGGTATTCACACATTGGATCCCGTCGGAATGGTCATGAAGGGAGAGTTCGAAGGATGTATCGGCTGTAAGAAATGTCAGCGCGGATGTCCCGAGAAGGCACTTACCGTCAGCGACCTTGCAGACGGAAGATACGAAATCAACGTACGTTCCGATCTCTGTCTCGGTACCGCATGTCAGGCATGTGAGTTCAACTGTCCCGAGAAGGTCTATCAGTTCAAAGGACTCAAGGTAAGCTACAAACTTTAAACCAGATATTTCGACCCGGCCGAAATTCCGTTGCCAAGTTTTATCATAGGCCGGGTCGATTCTTTCTTCATGACGGACAATATCGAGATTGCCAGCAGACTGAAGACCGTCCTCAGGCTCAGAAGCGAGCCTGTCGCAATCAAACTTGTGAAAAAGGGTGAGGAGTACCCCGAAGGATACGAATTACCCAAGGAGCAGAGGAGCCACTGTCAGGCTGTTATGGATGCCAGGAACGGCAGTTCATATAAGATGACGGCCGAAATGCAGGGATGCAACGTAGGAGCAGCCACATTGGGGATGATGCCCAAGCCCGAGAAAGTCAGGAGCGGAGAGTTCCACGCAGGTATCGGTATCCACGAGAACGTTGCATCCGCGAAAGAGATGAACGATTCCGTAATCGATGTTCCCTACGAAACCGTGGGTGAAATCGTATGTCCCCTGAAAGACGCAAATTTCACTCCCGATGTAGTCGTTGTTGTTGACATTCCGGAAAGAGTGTACTGGTTCGAAGCATTCTACCTCTACAGCGGAAAAGGACGTATCACATACACCACTGCACCTTTCCAGTGTGCATGTGAAGATGTCACTGCGGTTCCGGTTGTCACCGGTAAGCCGAACATCTCCATCGGATGCTTCGGATGCAGGCGCAGAACTAGCATGAAAGCGGATGAAATGGCGATTGGTGTTCCGTTTTCATTGATTCCCGACATGATGAAAGTTCTCGACAAATACGAGAACACAGTCCTCCTGAAAGCGAAGAGGGACTGATAATAATTTTCAATACCGCTTCGATGCATGCGCATCGGGGCGGCAATCTTTCTATTTTTTCGATACGTCGACGTATTATATAGGACTTTGACGTAACAAAGTTTCATGGCAGACTTGATCGACAGGAAAGATGTCGAGATTCTCAAAAGACTCAAAACCGATTCGAGAACACCTATGGGTGTCATCGGCAACAAGATGAATATCTCCAAAGCAACGGTAAGCCGCCGTGTGGCAAGGATGGAAGAGGAGAAAATCATCAAGAAATATTCTATGGACATCGATCTTACCAGCATGGGAGTGATGAAATCGCTCGTCATGATGCAGATTGTCGGTACTCCCACCGCCGTTATTATCGATCAGCTGAAAGGATACGGCGAGATAGGAAATATCTACAAGACATTCGGCGATCACAATATCATCTGTGAGATTTACACTAAAAACGTCGACGAATTATACGAAATGATTCAGTCAAAATTACTCAAAATGCCCAGTGTAAGAAACGTTGAGGTCGATGTTCTCATCGGAGAGGAAACACTCAATGCGAATGCAGATCTCGAACTTTACGAACAGAGAATGAAGGAGTGATTATATGGCAGGCATAATTCTGAACCGCTGTCCGAAAGTATCCATGTCGGGAATAAGAGTAATTCCTCCCGAAGAAACACTGAAAAGAGTACTTCCTCTTCTTGAAAAGGCGGGAATGGACCCCGTCGAAGATATTACTGACAGGGACAACATCGGTATCCCTGTATATTCTGTATACAGGAAAAACACTGCAAAGGGAACCTTCGGTAACTACAACGGAAAAGGAGCTACACCCGAACAGGCCAAAGCATCCGCCGTTATGGAAGCAATGGAAAGATACAGCGCCGAACTCCGTGATGACGATGAGATTGTTCTGGGAACCGTTCAGCAGGTAAGGGACAACGGTCCGATGATCGAACCCGTCGATCTTATCCTTCCCGCACGTGTGATGCTTGGTGTCGAAAACGAAAACATCGCATGGACAACAGGTTACGATCTCATTCAGGGAGAAGAAGTGTGGGTTCCCGCATGTGCGGTGTACTATCCGTACTATCCCGACGGAGATCTTCAGTTATTCAGGTTCCATACAAACGGTATCGCCTCGGGAAACACAATCGAAGAAGCGATTCTTCACGCAATGTTCGAAGTCATCGAAAGAGACGCATGGTCAATAGCCGAAGCATTCGACAGGACCAATGCGGACATTATCATCGATGACGAAAACTCCGTTCCCGGAAAACTGCTGAAACAGTTCGAAGAAAACGGAGTGAAAATCCATCTGAAGGATTTAACAAGCGATTTGGGAATTCCCACAATCGGTGCTTCTTCCGACGATGTCGCAACAAAAGATCCTGAATTACTCAACATCGGAGTGGGAACGCATCTCGATCCTGTGATAGCGGCTACAAGAGCGTTAACCGAAGTAGCTCAGAGCAGAACAACACACAAACACGGTCTGAAAGTTAACGCAAACTTGGTCAAAGTCACAAAGGAAATGGGCTATGACAAGATCAAAGCGGTCAACAGACTCTGGTATTCCGACAGCGGAAAGAGCGTAAAACTTTCCGAAATGGAAAACCTCGCAACACCCTACGTAAGAGACGATATCGAGGTCGTTTTGGGAAGACTTGTGGACTGCGGATTCGAGCGTGCAGTCGTTGCGGACCTCACAAGGCCGGAGATAAATGTCCCCACAGTCAGGATGATTATACCCGGAATGGAGGTCTCCACGATGGATTCCGAACGCGAAGGCCCGAGACTCTGGGGAAAATGGCCTAAACAGCGTTAAAAACGGTATTCGCGGATAATTAAAACGAACCATTAAATATCAAATTCAGGGCCGTTTTCGGAGGTTTTTGAGGTGTATTTAAACCTCCGAAAAACGGCCATTTCTTTCTTAACAATCGATAATTGCCGAAAAAGGTCGACTTTATATGCTAAAATCACATACCCTTGAATCGCAAGGGGAGGCAAAAAGGTTCGCCCTTTTGCTGATTTATGAATAAAACGGAGGTATGAAATGCCAAAATACAACGACGTAATAGATCTGTATGACGACAGGGGAAAACGCTTAGCAAAGCAGATTCCTCTCGAGGCAATCAGTCCGTTGCGCAACAATGCAATCAAGAGAATTGCAGGAATGACCGAGAGGACAATCGCAGTCAACCTCGCCGGAATCGAGAAGGCCCTTAAGACCGGATCGATGGGTGGAGACGGTGCGATCATCAAGGGAAAAGAAATCGATATCCCGCTCGTCAAGAACGCAAAGAAGATTGCAGCAGCAGTTAAAGAAATGGTCCAGGTAGAAGAGGGCGATGCAGTCGTCGATGTCAAATCCGACGGAAAGAGCCTCGTCGTCGTCGTACCTGAGGCAAGGATGCGCGCTGGAATCGAGTACACCACCGGTTTCACAGCAGTCGCAGCAGCTACAGTTCAGGCAATCATCGACGAATTCAAGATCCCGATGTACAAGGCGAACATGGTTAAGGGAGCAGTATGGGGAAGATACCCCCAGACAATGACCTTCACCGGATCCAACGTCAAGTTCATCCTTGAAGTCCCCCAGAACAACGAGGGAGCAGGTTACGCACTCAGGAACATCATGGCAAACCACGTCGTCGCTCTCGTCGGCAGGAACGCAATGCAGGGTGTCGCACTCTCTGCAATCTTCGAGCAGACAGCAGCATTCGAGATGGGAGACGCAATCGGCCCGTTCGAGAGAGGTCACCTCCTCGCACTCGCATACGAAGGTCTCAACGCCAACAACATGCTCTACTCAATCGTTAAGAAGAACGGAAAGACCGGAACAGTCGGTACCGTTATCGAGTCTCTCATGGAGAGGGCAATCGAAGACGGTGTCATCAGGGTAAAAGAGACACTCCCCAGCGGATACAAAGTCTACACAACAGACGATCTCATGCTCTGGAACGCATACGCAGCAGTCGGTCAGGTTGCAGCAGTCATGGTCAACGTCGGAGCAGCAAGGGCAGCACAGGGTGTCCCCTCGACAATCCTGTACTACAACGATCTTCTCGAGCACGAAACCGGTCTGCCTTCAACAGATTACGGACGTTCGATGGGTGTCTGTGTCGGAATGTCATTCTTCTCACACTCGATCTACGGTGGAGGAGGACCCGGTCTGTTCCACGGAAACCACGTCGTCACAAAGCACTCCAAGGGAGTTCTGATCCCCGCAGTCACAGCAGGTAACTGTCTTGACGGTGGTACACAGACATTCTCGGCAGAGGCGACCTCAGGTCTCTTCAAAGAAGTCTTCGGAGACGTTCCTGAGTTCAAGACACCGATGCAGATTGTAGCCGCGGAGGCAAAGAAAGTCGCAAAGAAGCTGTGATGTCAAATGTCAGAGAGTATCAATAATTCAGACCCGAACTACGCAGGAGTACCTCTTCCCGAGGTATGGATCCAGAGCGAACGTCTCCTCAAAGCGGAGAGTACCGAGAGGATCCTCAACGCGTTGGAGGGTGTGGAAAAGATCAGGCAGATCAATCTCAAAGGCGAGAGCCTTCCCGCAACAATCAACAGCGGACCCAACAAAGGAATCGCAAACGACCACTCCGAGCGCAGGATAATCAAATTCTGCGGAAAGGAAGTCGAACTCAAGCACCTTGTAGGGGACTTCTACATAGAATTGGCTGTTGACGACGAAGAGGAACTCAAAGCCAAAGTCAAAGAGATCGAAGATGCCGTCAAAGATGTGATGCCTTTCGGCTACAGCATTCAGATCGGAAGATACTCCAAGTACAGACCGTCACTGCACGATTACAGATAAGGTGTTTAATTATGGCATACAAGAGACAATTCTACCCTGGTGAGTCCATTCCTGCAAAGAACAGGAGAAGATACATGGACCCCAAACAGAACCTTAAGAAGCTGAGAGACGTCGCAATGGACGATGTCGTCAGGATCATGGGACACAGGAACCCCGGAGAGGAATACAAGTCGATCCACCCCCCGATTGAGGAGGGCAAAGAACCCGACTGTCCTATCAGGGCACTCGTCAAACCCATCGAGGGAGCAAAGCACGGAGACCGTGTAAGGTACATCCAGTTCACGGATTCCGTTTACTTCGCACCCATCTCCCCTTACCAGAGGGCATGGATGTACCTCTCCAGGTACAGAGGTATCGATACCGGTACACTGTCCGGAAGGCAGATCATTGAGATGCGTGAGAGGGATCTCGAGCAGATCGCAAAAGAAATGATCGACAACGAGACCTTCGACCCTGCACTCACAGGAATCAGGGGTGCAACTGTTCACGGACACGCATGCCGTCTCGATGAGAACGGTCTGATGTTCGATGCATGGCAGAGGTACGTCTGGGACGCAAAGAAGAAAGAAGTCGTCTACGTCAAGGATCAGGTTGCACTTCCCCTTGACAGGAGAATCTCCGTCGGAAAGCCCGCAAAGAGGGAGGACCTCATGAAGAGGACCACCATCTTCAGAGCAGACGGTGTAGACATGAGAGACGACAAAGAGGTCACCATGTACGGACTCAGGATCCACAAGCTGAGGACACTCGGTGGCTTCCAGCCCTACAAAGTAAAGGGGATCTGATTTAAATGGCAGCAAAAGAAAGGTTATTCATCGAGGCCTGTAAGAAGAAATTCAAAGAGGACCCGACCGACATCAACACAAAGTTCTACTGCTACGGCGGATGGAAACAGTCCAAGAGGAAAGTTGAGTTCGTAAAGGAAGCAGAAAAGATCGCAAAACAGCGTGGTATCCCCATGATGAACCAGGACATCGGAGTTCCGCTCGGACAGAGGTCCTGGATGCCCTACCAGCTCTCACACACGGATATCTTCGTAGAGCCTGATGATCTTCACTGCATCAACAATGCAGCAATCCAGCAGGCATGGGACGACATCAGGAGGACCGTCCTCGTCGGACTCGACTCCCCTCACCAGACCATCGAGAGAAGGCTCGGTAAGGAAGTCACACCCGAGACAATCAACGAGTACCTCGAGGCAGTCAACCACACAATGCCCGGAGGAGCAGTTGTTCAGGAGCACATGGCTGAGATCAACCCCGCACTCGCATACGACTCATACGTCAAGGTCTTCACCGGAAACGACGAGCTCGCAGACGAGATCGACAAGAGGTTCCTCATCGATATCAACAAGCAGTTCTCCAAGGACCACGCAAAACAGCTCAAAGAGGCAATCGGAAACACCCTCATGCAGGCAGTCCGTGTCCCGACCATCGTCGGACGTGTCATGGACGGAGGAACAATCTCAAGGCACGCAGCCATGCAGATTTCGATGGCTTTCATCACCTCCTACAAACTCGCAGCAGGAGAGGCAGCAATCGCCGACTTCGCATACTCTGCAAAGCACCAGTGTATCAACATGGGTACAATGATGCCCGCAAGGCGTGCAAGAGGACCCAACGAGCCCGGAGGAATACCCTTCGGATTCATGGCAGATATCGCACAGTCCGACCGTGTCCACCCGGACGACCCCGGACGCGCAGCACTTGAAGCAGTCGCACTCGGTGCCATCGTCTTCGACCAGATCTACCTCGGTGGATACATGTCGGGCGGTGTCGGATTCACACAGTACGCATCCGCAGCATACACCGATAACATCCTTGAAGATTACACATACTATGCAATCGACTACATCAAGGACAAATTCGGCGGATTCGGAAAGCTCAACCCCGAAGACTTCGACAAGCTGATTCAGCTCGGTGACGACATCAACTCCTACGCACTCGAGTCCTACGAGAAGTACCCCGCAATCATGGAGGCACACTTCGGTGGATCACAGAGGGCAACAGTCGCTGCAGCAGCAACAGGTATCGCCGGATCCATGGCAACAGGAGTCGCAGACTGCGGTCTCAACCTCTGGTACCTCTCAATGCTCCAGCACAAGGAGAGGACCGGAAGGCTCGGATTCTACGGATACGACCTTCAGGATCAGTGCGGTTCAGCCAACTCGTTCGCATACAGGTCCGATGAGGGTCTGCCCATGGAACTGAGGGGTCCGAACTACCCCAACTACGCAATGAACGTCGGTCACCTTTCCGGATACACAGGTATCCCCAAGGCAGCCCACGCAGCACGCGGAGACGCATTCACAGCCAACCCGTTCATCAGGATTGCATTCGCAGACCCGAGCCTTGTGTTCGACTTCGCGAACGTCACCAAAGAAATCGGACGCGGCGGACTCCGTGAGTTCAAGCCTGCAGGCGAGAGGACAGCGATCATTAAGGCATAAGCGTGATACCGAATGCAGTTGGGTGAGATCTACAAGTACATGCCGACATCGACTGTCGGGAAAGTTACGGACATCCGCGAGAGCGACGGAAAAAGTTGGGCAAGACTCGACTTTACCGGACTCTGGTATGATGTTTCAAAGCTCACTCCCGCGGATGCAAGCGAGTACAAAGAGATTTCGTACAAATACAGGGAGAGATCCTTCGAAGCCTCCGTTAAGTCCGTAGAGGAATTGGCGAAGGAGATGCAGGATGTCGATATCTCTGAATTTACACCCAGCGGCGGCGGATGACGCTTAACCTTACCAAACCCTTTAATCAAATTTCCTTTCCAGGAAAAGACGGGTTAATCCCCGTCTTTTCCGCAGTTTTTCTCACGGTTTTTTCGATATATCCGAAGTACGGGTAGTTCCCGACGAAAGTGACTTATAGAATCCCCCCCCATAAAGTGTAAGGTAATATTTACGAGAGTAGACTTCAACGATATTCCGGATGTGGTTGTGTCCGAAATGTACGGCGGTACCGGAACGGTGGCAACCAGATCGTTTATGAACGGAAAGGGGAGAGCTATTCTCTGCACCATCCATCCCGGCGGTTCTATCGGTATGCACAAACATGATGTCAACAAACACATCAGTTTCGTCGTATCCGGTAAAGGTGTTGCGATCTGCGATGATATAATCGAACCTCTCACTCCCGGTGTGTGTCAGATATGTTCACCGGGTTCGCAGCACAGCATTCAGAATGCCGGTACGCAGGATCTTGTTCTGGTAATGACAATTGTCTGATTGGCTCTGTTTTATATATCGGTTAGCGGTCCGTACATCAGTCACAAAAGTGACAGGTGGGAAAAAAATGGCATCGTCATTTAATCTTAAAGATCCGGCAACACTTATCGGATTCCTGATCGGTCTTCTCGGAGTACTGTTTCTCGGACCCGTCGGTGCGGTTGTAGCAATGGTCGTTGTTGTGTTGATTTATTACTTCACAAACAGGAAAAACATCGTACCTGCAGTTACAGGTGCATTGATCGGTCTTGCGATTGCAATCGTCCTCAGATTCGTGTTCAATGTAGTCATCTTATTCTGAACAATCCGTTCGGAAGGATGCTGAAACCTTTTCCTTTTCACTTTTACTGTACTTATCTTTTTATCATCCGACTTGTTCGGGTGTCTTATGACAGGTAAGAATGAACTTCTTATCGGAAAGAAAGTAATCACCGACGATGCATACATTCTCGGCGACATCATGGATTATTCCTGCGAAACCGTAGGATGGAACATCATAGGTCTCAGGATCAAGACGAACAGTTCGGTTGCACCGATGCTTAATATCGGCAGCGGAAAATCCCTTATTCTGCTTCAGCCCGGCGATTTCAGGATGAACGATGTTGTTCTTTTGGATGACACAGTCGACAGTGTCAGATCCAAAATTACGCCTGATGAACCGAACCGTATCACGGTGAAAGGAATCATCGGAATGAAAGTATACGCATCCGACGGATTGCTCGTCGGAACAGTGGAATCATTGGATATCGATCACGTCAAGTGGGAAGTCATATCAATGAACATCAAACTCGATAAGGGTGCACATCAGGCACTCGAAGTGAAGAAGATGTTATTCGGAAAGAAGATTTCCGGAATCATGATGTCCCAGATAGACGGTATCAAAGATTCCGTAATCCTCTCTCTCGACACCGCAGGCATCAAGGATCAGATGATTGTGCTTTGACGGTGTTGAACGCCACGAGGATGGATGCGTACTTTCCGTTGTCATCCATCCCGTGCCACGCCCTTATCATTTTGTCGCATGTAGGTGCGGGGCTGCAGGATATTACGTCATAGCATCCGTTTCCTTCGTTAAGTTCGGGGAACGGTACCGGCGGCATGATGAATGCCTCTCTTCCTCCTTCTTTCACTTTGACGTTGGGGAATAATACGAATCCGTCGGAGAGCCAGACTACGTCATCTCTGTTTCTGTACTCCGCGGATGTTTCCGGGAATACTTCCGTTCCCAACAACTGACCGTCGCCCGAAAGAAGGATGACTGTGGGCTTCGGCGGGGGCCTGAATCTGGGATCTTTTACGATACAGATGACCTTCTCTCTTTTCAGAGCTTCCATATATCCGAGGTTGCAGACGGTGATTCCTCCCGCTGCCTTGACGTTGTTCTCTTCGGCCTGCACCTGTTTCTTTATGTCGCTGTCAAGATAGAAAGCATCAATCACTCCTCTGAGGCCCTTCAGGAGTTTGATATACTGGTCATCTTCGCACATGATTTCCGAAATTATCTGGCTCTTAGAATAAGTTATCGTTTTTTACATACGCATTATTCGTAAGCATATCTCTGATATCCACGACACCGATTGCTGCGATTGCCTTGCCGTCGAGTTCGATCGGTGTTACGACAACTCTTATTCCTTTGTACGGTCCGCTGGTCGCTCTCCTTCTGATACATGTTCTCGTACGGATGACTTCTTCGAGAATTTCTCCGGTGTATACGTTGTCGATGACCACTCCGTTTTCAATTCTTACACCGAGGTTGTCCCTGCTTTTCGCACATACAGGCAGTCCACCGACCAATTCGTGTACTGCGAATGCAAGTGAGAGAATCTCTCCTGCGGACGAGTTTGATGAAAGAATGTCTTTGAGTTCTCTTCTCAGTCTTAATCCGCCCATTGTGTTCAGTGCGGCGGAGATTGCTCCGCACTCCGCCGCCTCGTATGTGTCGGCGGTACCGATGATGACTGCATCGTCGTTCTTAATTGAGAAAACGGTTCTGATTGCTTTTTCGGTTTCTTCGTCCAAAGGATAGTCAGAACCGGGGAAAATAAGGTGGCCGTTACTGCAGATCAGTGTTGTGGCACCTTTCGCACCTGAAATAATTGCCGAATCTCTCTCCTCGCATCCGAATGAGATTCTTCTCGCTGCGTGTTTAATCACAACTGCGCAGTTGTATTTTCCTATGGTGAGGTCATGAATCTCCACGGGTTTTACATCCATAAACATCATGCCTCTGAATTCTTCACCGTCTTTTGTCAGACTGATTCCGCGTCTGTCTATTCTGACAAGGCCGTTGTCGAGAAGTATGTTGAGGATAGTTCTGACACTTCCCTCTCCTATACCCAGCATCTCCGAGAGTCTTTTTCTTCCCACGGGTTCGTACACATCCATTGACATTATCGCTTTCCAAATGTGATAGTCGTTGAACTTCGGTGCCGGACCGCAGACTCTCGTATTGTGTGATGGATGCATTAACCATCCATAGCACCAGAAGAGATATAACTATTCTGGTACGTTTTTCGGTACATTGCCAGCATGCTCAACGCGTGTTAAAAAAGACCTTTATCTATATAGAAGTGATAACGCCGTTTATGTCGAAAGAGTCTGTCGAACTTTTGAAAATCGAGAACGTCTCGAAAGTCTATGACGGAAGGGTAGTACTGAACAATGTCAGCGCAACACTGTCCACAGGAAAAATCCTCGGACTTATCGGGAAGAGTGCGGCAGGAAAGAGTGTCCTGATTCACATGATCAGGGGCTCGGAGGATTATGAGCCTACTTCCGGAAAAGTACTCTATCACGTCAACATCTGTAAGAAATGCGGAGGAATCGATCTTCCGTACGAAGGATGTGCATGTACCGCATGCGGCGGAGAGACAAAAACGGAATGGGTCGATTACTGGTCGCTTCCCGTCAGGAATCCTGTAAGGCAGGAGATTAAATCACGTGTGTCGATCATGCTGCAGAGAACATTCGCTCTCTTCGGTGACAGTACCGTCATGGAGAATATCTTCGAAGCAATCGGAGACAAGGTTTCCGAGAAAGAGAAGATTGAAAAGACGATTGAATTACTTGAATTCGTGAACATGACACACAGGATTACGCACATTGCGCGTGACCTGTCCGGAGGAGAGAAACAGCGTGTCGTTATGGCAAGGCAGTTGGCAAAGAACCCTCTGATTTTCCTTGCGGACGAACCCACGGGAACATTGGATCCGTATACCGCAAACATTGTTCACGAGAGACTTGTGAGTTATGTACGTGAACACAACATCTGTATGATTTTCGCTTCACACTGGCCCGAAGCTATCAATAAGATGGCCGACGAGGCAATTTGGCTCGATGCGGGAAATGTTGTGATGGATTCCGATCCTAAGACAGTTACATCCAAATTCATGGAAGAGTACCACTTCGAGAGAAGAAAAGACACAGACCTCGGAGAGCCTTTCATTGTTTTGGAGAACGTCAAGAAACACTACTTCTCGGTTGTCAGAGGAGTTGTGAAAGCCGTCGACGGCGTATCATTCAGCATCAGAGAGAACGAAATCTTCGCAATGGTCGGAATTTCGGGTGCAGGTAAGACAACAACATCCCGTATGATTGCGGGAATGACTCCCGTTACGTCGGGTGTCGTCAAGATCAAAATCGGTGACGATTGGGTCGACATGAGCGAATCGGGATTCATGGGTAAAGGAAGAGCCACACCGTATATCGGAGTGCTTCACCAGGAATACACACTGTATCCCTTCGATACAATTCTGAAGAATCTCACAGTCTGTATCGGAATGACCATGCCTGCCGAGATTGCAAAAGTGAAAGCAATTCAGGTTCTGCAGAGCGTAGGATTCCCGAAGAACGATATCGAGAAGGTTCTGTACTCATACCCCGATGCATTGTCCGTCGGAGAACAGCAGAGGGTAGCATTCGCTCAGGTTTTAATCAAAGAACCCCGTATTGTCATTCTCGACGAACCTACGGGAACGATGGATCCGATTACGAAGGTCACGGTTGCAAAAGCCGTTCTCAACGCAAGAGACAACCTCAGAGAAACATTCGTAGTCGTAAGTCACGACATGGATTTCATCCTCAACTGCTGTGACCGTGCCGTATTGTTCAAGAACGGAAAGATCATAGAAGAAGGCAAACCCGAAGATATCGTCAAAGGATTCGACGAGATCGAGAAGGAATTGGAACAGAACGGTGAAGAGCAGTGAAGCAGAAGATCGGAAGGCATCTGAGTTTCGTGGAATGCCGTGAATCCATGGGAATGGGTCAGGGAGGAGGTCTCGCTCAGAGAGCGACAATCTCCGAAAGCGGCAGGGATGTCGTAGCGATAGCCATGGGCCCCGGCAGAAGACACATCACCAAACCTGTCTGTGAAATCACATACGCATTGAGAGAGGAAGGAATCGATACTTCCGTTCTTGTTCTCAACGCAGGTGCGGGAGTACCTGCGGATGCCGAAGATGTTTCTCACGGACAGTGTATGGGTTTGGATCCCATCGAAGTGGAAAGGATACAGCAGTTCAAGGTCGCTTTGATTCATCTGGGTAATGTGAGAAGTCACATCATATGGAAAGCGAGACTTATCCTCAGGAATGTGAACATTCCTGCGATTATAGTGTGTCAGTGTCCTGTTGATTACGAAGACTTTGCGGCGATAGGCGTGAAGACGAAGGATGTCATGCCTCCCGATGATAAGATCAACACCAAAGGAACTATTATCGAAATTGTAAACGGTGTGATCAGAGGAGTTTCCTGTCCTCAGGATAAGTTAGATGAAATCGTCTCCAAGGTTCAGAGTATGTTGCCTAAACAGGGGGAGAAAGAATGATAGTTACCGTAAACGGAAAGGAAAAGAAACTTTCCGCAAAAGCTACACTCAAATCCGCTCTTGAGGGGGAACATTACGTCAAAGGAACTTTGGTTTCAATCCATCTTTCCACTGATAAGTTGATCCGCGAGTCCGAAGATTTTGAAATCGTTACAGAAAGGGGAAGCATCGTCATTCATTTGGATGATTCTCCGGATGCGGAAGTATGGAGATCCAAAGTTTCCGAGATGTCGAAGCTGACGATGAGATGGAGAACGGAAAGATTGGATGCTTTCGGTTCTTTTTCCACCGACATAAAGTACGATCCTGCGGACAGGATGTACAGACGTTACGACTGTTTCTTCTCACTGGGCGGTAATGATAACGATACAACATATCTCATGATTGCGAGGAAGGACCACAGAAGATCCTACGGTGCAGGCGGAGGACGTATCGGACACATAACAAGAGGAAGACATATCCTTGACGAATTCCGCGAGGGAGACAGGATTTTGGAAGTCAAACCTCTCGTTTCCGAGGAAAGTGCGGAGAATGTTGTTGTTACGACGGATTTATCATTCAAACTTGAAGACGGATATTCTGTTGACACTCACGTAAGAGTGAAACTCGATGAAGCTTCACCGGAAAGTGCGGAGCACGTTCTGATTCTTACCGACAAGGGACACATGCACATCTCAGATGTGACGGGAAGTTATGCAGCATGCAGCGAAGACCAGGATATCACGATGTCTGTCGAAGACAGAAGAGTAAGAGACGTGGGCTCCGTTACCGTAAGAAATCAGGGTGTGGGTCTCGGAAGGATAATGATTTACAAGGAGAGAAGACAGTTATCCGAATCTCATAACTTCGCGGGACAGGTCGTCGGCGGAATGCCTATCGTGAGAATGGCAACCGGTGACAGCAGCATCAGTATTGTCACAGAGCCTAAGCGTCTGCTTACTGTAGGAATGACCCAGAAGGCTGCTTCCGAATATCTTGAATCGAGAGGCGTGAAGCAGAAGAGGTCCGGAGAAATCGATGACGATGCAATCATCGTGGAACAGAGACCTGAAAGAACGATAGATGCACTCAAAGCCGGCGAAGTTGAAACATTCGCAGTAAAGAGAGATAGAATCTACAGGATTTCACTTGACAGGAAGAAGTCTCCCGTCACTGTGCATTATTTTGAGAAAGTTACGGGACTGAGTCACAAACCCATAGGTTCATTGAAAGTCTTCTTCTTATTCGAAGGAATGCCGATGGTTCAGTTCGAAGGAGATCAGTCGAGAGCACATACACTCTATCCGAACGATCCCTTCAAAAAATGCAGGCGCGGAGATATCGGTGTCACCAATCAGGCAAGACCCAATGCCGGTTTGATAGGAATAAGATTGGAAGACAGTAAAACATACGGTCCGACCGGTGAGGAAGGATACGGAACGAACATCTTCGGAAGATTTGAGGATGATCTTGACGAATTCCTTAAGAAGACAGAGGATGAAGAAATCGTTTACATCACGGAGGAGAAATTATGAGTGAAGAAAGAGAGACGAGACTGCTCATGATCTCGCCTGTATCCGATATTACGCCGGATCAGCTTTCCCGTACGATTCATGCGATGGGTGAGAGAATATCCGTGAAGGAAACCTGTTACGGATGTTTAATCGAAGGTCCCAGAGAAACCGTAAGAAGAGTGCGTGACAGAGCCAGGGAATTGGATCCCAACGGTATTTTCTCAAAAGTAAGGGCATATCCTCTGGGAGATCCGAGGAGATGCCGTGCGCATCACGGAACGAGACCGGGATATCCTCAGTTGGAAGCGGAATGGGCCGCTTTAACGTATATCGAAGCGGGTTTGGACGCTTCCGATAAAGGAGAAAAGATTCCGGAACCTCAGCCCAGAAAACAACTTTCAGTTCAGGATTTCAAGAAAATATGTGAGGCGAAACAATGAAAGTGTTCATCGACCCCCCTAACAGTATGATTTTATTCGATTTAGTGGAGAGGTTCGGACACGAACCCCTCAGTACCATGGCAGCACTTCAGGAGAGAGTGGATAACATTGAGGTGGATATGCCGCCTATGAACGTCACTTTGGACGATGTCATAAAAGGACTGAAGTACGCAGGTATCGAAGTTCCCTCGGGAATAAGAGGAAGGCTTGCCGTATGGGGTCCGCTTATTGAGGAGGCGGATGCCGCAGTGATTATGGAAGAAGCACCTATGGCATTCGGCTGCGTAGGGTGCGAGCGTTCGAACCTGATGGTGAAATATCTCATTCAGAGACGCGGAATTCCTTCCGTTACCGTAAGATATCCCGAGAATGAGGAAGAAGGTAAGCAGATTGTCGCGAGGATAAAAGAATTCCTGGATAATCTTGAAAAGAAGAAGGAGGCTGATTGAGATGGCCGCTTTGATTAAGATTGCACAGCTTTCATGCGGTACGGAATACAGCAGTGTTCAGTATGAGATTGAGAAAGCGGCAAGAAGTGTCGGTGCCAAGATTGTATATCCTGACGTTTCCGCAGCGGATGTCGACGAAGCGGTACGCAGATTCGGATTCAGTCCCAGATCGCCTCAGCTCAGAGTGATGATTGCACGTGCGGTGCAGTTGGCCGACGGAATGTACGATGCAGATGCAGTCTTTATTGCAACATGTTTCAGATGTGCGGAAGCTGCATTGGTAAGGAATGAGTTAAGAAGATTCATTCAGGAAAACACAAGACTTCCTGTTGTTACCTATTCATTCACAGAGAGAATGAAAGCTTCTCAGTTGCTTACAAGAATGGAAGCTTTGGTGACAATCGTTGCAAGAAAAGAACTTCTTGCAAGGGAGAAACAATCCGGTTTAACCGCGGGATTGGATTCCGGTTCGTCTACAACGAAAGCCGTAATCATGCAGGATAACGTCATTATCGGTAAGGCATGGATGCCTACCGGAAATGTTGTTGAGTCAGCTACATCAGTTCTCGAAGACGCAATGAAACAGGCCGGTGTGAAGTTATCCGATATCGAAGCTATCGGTACTACCGGATACGGACGTTTCACTCTCGGTAAGCATTTCAATGCCAAGTTGGTGCAGGAAGAGTTAACCGTCAACTCAAAAGGTGCCGTTTGGCTTGCCGACAGGCAGAGAGGAGAGGCAACAATCATCGATATCGGAGGTATGGATAACAAAGCCATTACCGTCCGCGACGGTGTTCCCGACAACTTCACAATGGGAGGTGTCTGTGCGGGAGCATCCGGACGTTTCCTTGAGATGACTGCAAGAAGGCTGAAGATTGATATTTCCGATCTGGGTAAGTACGCAGTGAAAGGAGACTGGAGAAACGCCAAGATGAACTCCTACTGTTCTGTCTTCGGTATTCAGGATTTGGTTACAACTCTCGGAGAAGGAAAATCGTTCGAAGATGTTGCCGCCGCAGCGTGTCATTCCGTTGCGGAACAGGTCTACGAACAGCAGTTACAGGAAGTGGATGTAAGACACCCGATTATTCAGGTCGGAGGTACATCGCTCAACGCCGGTCTCGTGAAGGCCGTCGGTGAAGTATTGGGAGAACCTCCGATTGTTCCTCCGGATTCACAGTACATCGGATCCGTCGGAGGAGCACTCCTGTGCTCGGGATTCCTGTGAGGTGGAATCATGCAGATAGATGTCGTCGGTACGGATGAATACGCCTGCAACTCATACAGAGCATTGTTCGAAGGCATCATGAACGATGTCGGAAAGGCCGTACTGATCGAGAAAGCAACAATGGTTCTGAAGCCTGAGATTCCGCTGTTTATCTTCAGCGTCCGTTTAATGAACGAACCGACCAACAGAACAGTGTCGGATGCTGCGGATATGAGGCAGGAAGGCAGGGACACACACATCTCCATTTCCGATGAAAGGTATGCTCCTGAGATTATCGCCGCACTGTGGAAAAACTACGGAAGGGACCGTGTGGAACAGCAGACAAGATTCGATCTGATTGTCTACGGCGGAAATATCGATGAAATTGCAAAATATCAGATATCTTCCGGAGAGGAAGCGATGAAGGAGATTATCGGCGCTCTGTGGAGAGTTATGCCCGAAGGCATCAAAAACAGACACAACATCACGGAAGGAAATGTCGTTACGATTGTCGCCACAGAGGAAATAATGCAGCCTGAGATGATTGAAGAAGGAATGAAAGTCCACAAATCCATGACCGGAGGGATCTGATGTTTGAGGTTATGATGTACGACGGCGGAATCTACCGTTCCGATGAACTGTTTGAAGCGATAGAGGATGTCGGAGGAGTCGTTCTTCAGAAGACAAGGAGTGCTCAGTTACTGACGGTGATAATGTCGATCCCGGGAGAGGACAGGGCAATGCTCTCCGAGAAATGCAGAGAAATCGGAGGGGAAGTCAAGAATGTTCCTTTGGCCGGTACGGAGATTGCGGTTGTAGGTTGTACTTTGGGAAGACATCACATGCCTCATCCGATTTGCGATATTGCGGAGATTGTAAGGCAGTACGGAGGAATTTCCGTCGTTATGGGTCTTGCGAGAGGAAGAGGAAAAGCCACTTCGCAGATTTCCGCTCAGGAGAAAGGAATCATTGAGGAATACGATGCGGCGGTTTTCATGCTGGGTAATTTCAAACAGTGCGTGGAAGCTAAAAAATCGTTATTCGACGACATTGATATTCCTGTGGTATTGGTATGCGGTCCGCACCCCGACGGATTGGATGACGACTGCGAAGCCATAGTGTCAGATGTCGGCCGTAAGTCGGAAAGGATGAGAACATCCGAAGAGAGAGCAAAACTCAACGAGATTGCAGATGCTGTCGATAAGGTCATAAGAAAGAGGAGAGCGATGTTCGAGGAAGATCCTCTGTTCGTTCATCCCGCTGAATTGAAACAGCTTCTGGAGACTTATGAGCCTATTGACATGAGTCTCAGGCCCGCACCTATTGTTCTTCATTTGGACGGACTGAGAGTTAAGATTCCGTACAGGGAGCATAAGGATTATTTCGATTCCCTTACAGTCTACGGAAGAAAACTTTCGGACATAGCCAGGATATCGGAATCCAAGATTGACGACAGCAGTACGATCATCAGGATAAAGACAAGGTCCGAAGTCGAAGATGCCGACCGCAGGGCGGGAAGATGATCAGGAAGGGGACTTACGTCCTCTTCCTGACTCTCTCCGAAGATGTTACTCTCGAAATAGGCTCACTGGGTACTGTTTCTTTGGAGAAGGGAAATTACTGCTACGTAGGCAGTGCCATGGGCGGTTTGGACCAACGTTTAGGAAGACATCTTTCCAAAGAGAAAAAAATACGCTGGCATATCGACCGTCTTACAATAATTGCCGATAATATGTATGCTTACATCTCAACAGGAGATTTTATCCCCGAATGTGAGTTGGCACACATCGTGGAAGAAAACGGCGGATTGCCTGCGGTGAAAGGATTCGGCTGTTCCGACTGCCACTGTAAAACACACTTATTTTCAGTAAACCCGGAAGAAACCGCCGGAATTCTGCGGGAAAAAGGGCTTACAAAATTCGTAGCGAATTTCCAATAATCCTACGAATATCGAAAGGTCATGTTTTTCATTTATATACTCATGAAGTAAGGGTTATAAACACAGATTGATTTCAGACGGTCAACAAGTCACACTGAGAAGTGGAGGCCTAAAATGAAAAGTGTAGATAACTTATCACGCAAGGTGACCCCCGAGGTCATCGCAAAGCTCATTGAGATCTGCGGAAAAGACGATGTCAACACAGGCGACATGGACAGACTCCTTTACGCCCACGACCTCGCACCCCTGCCCAAGGAAGCGGGAATGGCATTCAAGCACATCCCCGACGTAGTCGTAAGACCCGAATCGGCAGAGGAAATCTCCAAGATTGCAGCACTCGCATTCAAGACAGGTGTCGCAGTCACACCCAGGGGAGCATCCACATGGGGACTCGGAGGATCCATGCCCGTTGAGGGAGGAATCCTCATGGACATGTCTGCAAAGATGAACAGAAACATCACTGTAGACAAAGTCAACATGACCGTCAAAGCACAGGCAGGATGCACATGGAAGCAGGTCATGGAAGTCTGTGAGAAGGAAGGCCTCATGGTAGGTTCCACACCTTCGTCATTCCCCTCGGCAACACTCGGCGGATGGGTTTCCACCGGCGGTATCGGTATCGGCGGATACAAGTACGGCGGAGCGAGAGAGAACATCATGAATCTCGAAGTCATTCTCTCCGACGGTACAATCATCAACACCGGTTACGACAATGTCGGAAACAACATGTCCGGTTACAACCTCAACCAGCTCTTCGCAGGCGCAGAGGGTACACTCGGATTCATCGCAACAGTTACTCTGAGAGTTTACCCCAAGGGAGAACTCAGATTCCTCGGATACGACTTTGACAAACTCAAAGACATGCACACACCGATTCAGAAGATTGTCTCTCACCCGAGCGTCAAGCCTCTGCACATCGCATGGTCCGACAGCTATCACTTTGACAACCAGAGGAAAGCAGGACTTCACGCACCCGACGTATCCAACCTGTTCCTTGTTACACTTCAGGGAGCACCCGAATTCCTCGACCTTGAGGAGAAGACAATCGATGCAATCGTAGAAGAATCCGGCGGAAGGAAAGTTTCCTCTGAGATCTGCGAGCACGAGTGGGAAGAGAGGTGCTATGAGTACAGGTGCCGTAAAGCCGGTATCGGTTCGATTCCCGCAGAGGTTGTTGTCGAAGTTCAGCACTGGGGAGAATTCGTAGACGAGTGCTACAAAGGCTTCGAAGTCATGAAGATGGAGCCCGGAGGAATCGTCGGTATGATTTCGGACCGCAGCACCGCAATGTTCATGCCTTACTACTTCAAGGATGACGAGAGCCTTCTCGGAATGCTTGCATTCTCCTACAACTTCTACATGGGAGACAAGGCAATGATGTACGGCGGACGTTCACTCGGACTCGGTGTCTTCTTTGCATCGAACCTCGATGTTATCCACAACGGTGACGAGCCTTCGCTCATGAGGGACATCAAGACACTGATGGATCCCCACGACATTGTCAACCCCGGACACCTCGTGTGCGGAAAGACAAGGTTCGGAATCAACCTTGACAAGAACATCATGGGTGTCGCTTCGAAACTCATGGTCGGCATCAAGAAGATTATGCCCAAGGACTCCACATTCGAATCCAACCTCGGAAGGTTCTACTACAACCAGCTCGAGGAAGACAAGATGGAATCCCTTGAGATCACATACGGTAAAGGTACCCAGTGATTTTGATAAGGGACAGGGGCTCCGCCCCTGTCCCGGAAACATCCTTTTTCAAAAGAATTTTCAGAAACGTCCGATGAGTTCGGATATGTTTTTTAAGACTTCCACATCATCTTTTACGGAGTCCCAGCATCTGCGGTTGTGTTCGTTTTGAGATACACCGATAAATCCCGCACCGGAATCTCTGGCACATAGGTAATCGGTTATTGCGTCTCCGACGTAGAGGATGTCTTTTGTTTCGATACCTAAATCTTTCGCGAGATATTCCATTGCAATCGGATTCGGTTTCTGTTCTCCGACGGGATGGTCGTCGTAAGCTTCCACGGCATCGAAATAACCCAGAAGACTGAATTTGTTCATTGTTTCTGTCACATATTCTCTGTGACCTCTTGACAGTAATCCGATAAGGTATCCTTTTGATTTCAGCTCTTCAAGTAATTCTTTCACGCCGGGATACGGTTTCGAAAGGGATAATGTGCTTAACTCAATGTCATTGGATTCTTTGTCGATCATATCATTCAGTTCCCTGAATCCGATTTCACTTCCTGTTGACTGAAGATACTCCGCACCGGCTTCGATCATTCCTTTTTCGGACTGAATGTGCGAGAATACTTTCTCCGGTATTCCCAAAGAGAGCATGACATCTCTTTCCACATTACTCAGTCTTTCGTAATCGATGTCGCTGTCGATGAGGGTTCCGTCCATATCGAATCCGACCGCTCTGAACATATCGGGGAGGTATACAGCGTAAGAATATAAGTGTCAGGTGAGGGTAGTAGCCCCCCTTCTGTTTCAGGCAGCATTCAACTTCGCATTCTACCCACGGGTCCCGAGCAGGTCTTCCCCGTTGTATGAACTTGCTCCGATGGGGAGTCGCCGTTTCACCAGATCCCCGGGAATGTCACCGTCGGTACGGATCATCCTTGTTACCGGGACTGTGTCGTTTCTGAGCCCTTGCCACGACTCTCGCCGTACAGGTTTACACCTGTCCATCTCGCTCTCGGAGGAGGGAACTTCCTCAGCCGGACCGAAGTCCTACCGTCAGCCGCCCTCCCTCTCCTGACGTGAAAGGCTAACGTCTGTCTCTATTTTACAGTAACGCAGACTCTTTGATCACAGAATAATGACATTATATCCGCCGTAACGGTTTCGATTATTCCTATACGGTTTATTTATCTTCGAATTGTGAGAAAACCGTTGCAGAATATCGTATTTTGCTTAAAAATCGAATAAATTATGATATCAGTTAACGATTTTATTTTAGGTTTCGTGGTAATGTATATTAATAACAACATATCTAGGATGAAAATAGTGTGTTGGGGTGTATGACACTTCATCAGAATGTAAAACACATCCGGAGAAGGGTTGTAAACACACTGCAGCAGGTATCCCGTCGGATCGGGAAATATCATGCCTTACAGGGAGGCAGAGGGTATTTTCGCGGAATCCAGGAGGGTGTTTTCTGAAGGATGGGGAGGAACGGTCCCGAATCCGATCGGATTCGACGACGGATGCGTTCGTTCACATTTCCGAAGAAAGAACGGGGTACGACACCGTCAGTGACGGTACAAAAAAAAGAGAGGGCGCCGGGAAAAAACCCCGAAACGTACGACGAGAGGAGGGACATAAAATATGTCTTACAACCAGAGGACGCGCATGACGAAGGCGGTCTTAGCGGTAGCTATCCTTCTCGTTACGGCAATACCTCTGGCTACTATTCTTGCGGATGACGGTAACAGCGATGCGTGGAATCCGACTGTGGAGACACACACGGTGATTTACCATCCGTATTACGGTACTGCACCGACAGTCAGCAGTACATACAATTCAACAACAGCTCCGTCAGATGTTACCGTGACATACAGAGGACATGTTTTCTCCACGGAATACAACCCTCAGTTCTGGAACGGAACGATCAAAGGCACTCTGGCTAAATCCGGTTCCGACAGCAATTGGTACAGTATAACCAGTTATTCTGTGAACAACACTCTCGTTTTCACCGGTTGGGTATATGCCGTTTATTCCGGCGAAGGTACAAGCAGGACTCTGTCCGGCGTAACATCTTCCACGTATTACCCCGGAGATGTCGTTACCGGCGATGATCTCACAAACGCTACAGACGGCAGCGGTAACGTACATGTTTACGCCACGTGGGGCAAATTGGCAAGATATAAAACGTCAATGAGCGGCAGTTGGACCACAGGCAGCAGTACAAGCAACGTATACACCAGCATCATTGTGCTGAGTTCCGACGTATCGTCATTCTCGGTTCCGAACAGAGCTGCAACAATACGCAGTACCGGCAGCAATCTTATCAGCCTGGGTTCGAGTTCGTATAATTTCTCTTACGATACGATAATCGACAATGTTACTTTCTCCGCCAGTTCCGGTGCAAACCACGGAGACAGTGTTAGCGGATTGTTGGCAAACGGTCATGCACTCGTATTGGGTACAGGCATAGGTCTGAGCTCGAGTGTCACCACAGTTGGAGGGGCCCCGCAGGTGTACGGAGGAAATTCCGGAGGAACTGTGAGTACCGGTACCAATGTGATAATTCACTCAGGCATATACTACAATGTTGTCGCCGGCGGTAATGGCTGCACGATTAACGGCGATACAAAGCTCGTAATGAGAGGCGGAGTGGTCCTGGATACCGTCATTGGCGGAACTGCAAAGGGCAGCAGCAACGGAACAGTCAACGGAAATACCAATGTGTATCTTCTCGGAGATGTCAGACTGATCGGAGATTTCTATGAAGAAAAGTCTCTGGACAGTAGTTATGCCGGTGAAAACAACGGAAATATAACAGAATTAACCGAGTCTACGATTCTTACCGGAGGTTCCAACGACGGCAGTATTACCGGAAACACGAATGTGCATATTTCCGGTAACGCATCCGCATGGGATGTTCAGGGCGGAGGAAGAAGAGGTAATTCTTCCGTTGCAGGTACCGCAAACGTTACTGTTTCCGGCGATGCAACGATTAAGCATACATTATGCGGAAGTATTACAGACGGTTTATACTCCGGAGGCTACTCGGCAGGAAAACAGTGTGTAAAGAATGTCTGTATAACTGTTAAAGACAACGCATATGCTGCATCGGTCTTCGGAGCGGGATACGATACATTCTATTCCGCAGATTATTCATCGATGTACGGCAGCGATTCATCCATAAAGATAGACATCAGCGGCGGAACCGTCGGATATGTCTACGGCGGAGGATACAGAGGTGCCATAGGATATACGGGCTCAAATGCTACGACATCGAATCCTCTGAAGTCGATTGAGATAAACGTCACGGGCGGAAGAGTATTATGTGATGTTTTCGGCGGCGGAAGAGGCGGTTTGGATAAAACCTGTCACAATGCCACCACGTATGCGGATTCATGGAGTGAATCGGACGGCGATACCACAGGCCGTTCGCACGTCAGTGTCGGAACAATCAGCATAACCGTCGGAAGCGATGCGACGGTTTACGGAAATGTGTACGGCGGAGGAGAGTCGACACCTGTCATTACGTCATACGACGGTCTTACCAACGTGTATGGAAACCATGCATTGGGAAGCAACGGAAACACGACTGTTGCATCTGTGTACTGTGACAGTCTGTCGATAAATGTCGACGGTACTGTGAAAGGTTCCGTTTACGGTGCCGGTAAGGGTGTTGATACGTCCGATACCGATTCGACGGGAAGACACACTTCAGCCTACATCTTCGCACTGAAATATGACAGTGACAGCAAACAGTACACCGTAGCGAAAATTCCGTGGATAGGTAACGGTTCCACTACAGGTACTGTTTTATCCACCGGTACTGACACTTACAAAGACTTTGCATACGTAGAAACAGACAAAGTTACAATCAACGTCTCCGGTACGGTAGGTTCCGAAATAAACACAGACGGAGTATACGGAGGCGGAAAGATAGGTCTGCTCGGAAGCGACAGCAATACCGCCGAAATTTCTATATCGGTATCTCCGAAGACAGTCGACGGTAAAACATCCCCCGCAACCGTGAACGGAAGCGTATACGGTGCAGGTAAAGGAAACACGGGATCCACAACATACGGTGCCGTTTATGCATCATCCGTCGACGTAAGTGTCAGTGACGGCAGTAAAGTCATGAAGAGCGTCTACGGCGGAGGAGAACTCGGTTCGCTCGGAAGTGAAACCAATCCCGCAGATGTTTCGGTAACGGTTTCGTCGGCAACAATCGGAGACAGCGTATACGGTGCAGGTAAAGGAAACGAGAATACTCTCGGATACGGTGCGGTATATGCATCATCGGTCAACGTCAGTATCGACGGCGACAGTACCGTTGCGGACGATGTGTTCGGAGGCGGAGAAGTAGGCCGTCTCGGAAGTTCTGCATACCCTGTGGATAAGATTACTGTCACATTGTCCTCGGGAACCGTTAACGGAGAGGTTTACGGTGCAGGTAAAGGTAAGACAGGTTCCACGGAATACGGACAGACATACGCCGATGCAATCAACGTGAAGATAGGCGGTACTTCGTCTGCGGCAACCGTCGGTAACGGCAGTTATGCGGTATTCGGTACCAGTCAGTACGCTTACACCAACGTTTCAGATAAAATTTACATGACGCTCGGCAAGAACGCCACAATCAAGGGCGACGTTCACGCCGGAGGATTCGGCGGAGAAGTTGAGGAGAATTCGACCAACGCCGTAACAACAAACAACATCGTCGATGCATCGCGTCAGGTCGTATTGAACGGAGCATACATTACAGGTTCGTTATACGGCGGAAGCAGGCTCGGCGACGACGGAACAGACGGCAACACCAAAGATCTTGCAGTTTATCTCATTGCGGGAACGGTTGAATACGACGTATACGGAGGAGGTTTCCAGGGTAAGTCGTACCTTAATGTGGGAATATACTTCGGTACGCCTGCAGTCGAAACTTCCGGAGAATCTCCGTACTACGGAACGGAACAGTATCCGAAACTTACAGTACATTCAATCTACGGCGGAGGACATATGTCCGGAGGAGAACCTTACGTTCAGTCCCTGCTGTTCGGTGATGTGATAATGGAGATAGGTTCTTCATCGTCTACTTCAGCCGGCTTCGCCGGATACGGTTCGTCAACATCGGAAAACATCCTGATCAAGGGAGATGTTTACGGTGAAGGTAACTACAGTAAGATCGACGGAACTTCCAGTGTAACCTTTAACGGTTATCAGCAGGACAGCAACACTCCGATTCAGTCGCTTCAGAGGATTACCAACCTGTACATGACATCCACGAGTCTGATTCTTCAGGGTTCGGCGGACGGAGGTTCGCAGGATCTGTCGCACAGACTTTCCATGAGCAGGATCGGTACGCTGACTATGGACGGTGCCGTTACATTGGACCTCCGTTCGGAAACATATCTTTTGGAGAAGTTGGTCAGCAGTATCAAAGGTACTGCACTGCAGTCGAGTGAATGTTCGCAGGCGAAAGTAAGGAACACAATCATACTTTCCTCGGGACCGATTCTGAGGGTAGGACAGAAACTGAACGATACAACAGGTGCTGTTGAGTATGTAACAACAGCCGACCCGATTTACGGATACACCTACCTCAAAGTTCCGGACGGAGAGACATACTGGGGAGCGTTCGTAATCGGTCCGAATGTCACATACACATACGCAGGATTCATGACCGGCGAAGCCGGAAACATTCCCGCCGGAGACATCACCACGGAAAAAGAAAGAATATGGTACGTGTCGGGACACAGTACCATGACACGTATGGCTGTGCTGGAATCCGGTAAATCATGGTCTGCGACAATCGATATGTCTATACCCAGAATCGGAAGTTCCATCTCGACCACCAAGATGGTGTTCAGTATGCCCTATATCGATTCCGATCTCCAGGGCGGACTGTATTCTGTGAGCAACAGCGACTACTCGGCTTATTCGGCAACATCTCCCGACATCGGGTCTGCATCGTATGTCTCCATGGCATATACCAACGGTACCAACACAGGATATGTCAGTACACACACATACAGTGACGGATGGACACCTGTCAGCAGCGGAGGATACGAGGAATTCGACGGTAACGTCAAGGTGTACCTGGAATCCTATGATTTATACAACAGCGGAAAAGGTTCCTCGGGTATCGTAGGAAACATCGTTGTCAGCGTTACCGAAGCGATAAAAATCACAGTAGGTACTACCGACACTTACATTCCGATTAACTCAATCGATTACATAATCACAATTTACATCGGTCCGAGGGCAACGACGACAACGGATGTTGAATTGAACTTCAACATGATGGTTGACGATACCACGGATGTCAGCGGTACGACCCACCTCGATTTCCCTGCAATCGGTAAGCTTACCGATTATTATCTCACAAGCCTGACATACTCGGGCACAGGTAAGGTGTACCTGCAGGCCGATAAGGATTACTTAGGTTACAACGGGTGGATTACCACCAAATACGATTCCGCAAGGGAAGTGCCTGCCGGCACTTACGATGCTTCATCCGATTATTATTCATTCGGTGAAGCGGGAATGAAGATTACTTCCGTGGAAATCGATTACAGCGGAGAATACACTTCGCAGGTTGTGGTTGTATTCACTGCGGTATACGATTCCGATACCGCAGGTTCCACCGAAACGGTCGTTTACAAATGTACGATCAATCTGATTAAGAAGCATTCATCCAATCTGTATGTTTCATACCAGCAGATAAACGGTGAGAAGAAGAGATTCTGGATAAAGGCGGAAGGAAGCGGTACCGAGTCCGATCCGTGGAATCTGTCATGGGTCGAAGATAAAGACAGTACCAACTTCAGAGTCGATTACGGTACAATCATCGACAGGAAGACATACTCATTCAGCGACGGTGAGAAGACTATCCTCGAAGCACTGAAGAGTATGGTCACAAAGATTCCCGACGGTACCGAAAGCGGAAGCACATTCGTCTATTCGGAGAACTTCTTCGGATGGTATATCGACGAGGGTACGATTACACAGTTCGATACTTCCTCGGAGATTACGAATGATACCGCAATATACGGCGGATTCGGAATCAGGATAACATTCAACGGTGTGACTACGACACCGACCGTCATACGCATAGAGCCGAACAAATCACTGAGTGAAAACAACATAGGCAATATCACCTGGGACAGTACCAACGGCTATTACGTATGGGCAATGCACAAAGATGCGGAAGATTCATCGAAAGATGTCAACTACATCATTTACAGCAAGAGGGGATACGAACTGAGTCCCGAAGCATGGGTAATCGAAGGTACGACTACCGCAATGTCCTTCAGCGAAAAGCTGATTGCGAGTTTCTCTCTTGAGCTGAATTGGGAACCGAAGAAATACAGTGCGCAGATAACCGTAAACGGAAGCGAACTGGAAGAATCCTATCTTAAAGGACTGAAGTTCTACGAGAGGGATGTCAGTACGGGCGAAGATGTTCCTGTCGAAACCGAAGGAAGCGGTACTTCCACAGGCACCAATTCCGCAAATGAAGCATTGTATTCAACGTACACATGGACAATGAATCTCACATACACGAGAACACTCAGCGTGAACTTCGGTGATTACTGTGTGGTTAAACACAACACATACGAATACTACCAGAGCGGCGTGACAGGTGCACTGACTCTTACTCTCAGAGGAATCAACACTTCGGCTCTGGGATTCGATATGCCGCTGGCTGACGGCAGCAACGAGGGAACGAAGAATGTTGTTGTCGATGTCGATATCAAGACTGCGGTCGCAATGCCGGTAACGATTGTCGGCGATACAGATTACTCTCAGGCACTGGCAGACGGTAACACGGTTGACATTTCGGTGGAAACCACAGATGCTTCGACATCCGTTTCGGTCTTCTCCAAGATTACAATCGATGCGGATTCCGATTCTGTGAGCTATGTTGCGATCCCCGGTACATCGAGTCTCAAATTCAGTATCAGCGGTACTCAGTACATGGCGGTTTCATACCTCAAATCGGACGGTTCGGGCAGATACACAGACAGCACTTACACCAATACGGAACATGGTGTCACTGCATCGAAATCCGATTCGGGATTCAATGACTTCGTCAAAGAAGGTGTGAAGATCTATCTCTGTGCGCCGTACACACTGAGTTACGATACATCCGATACATCGGTTACATCGTGGTCGAAACTCAACGCAACGGTAACGTACACTCCCTGCAGTCCCGACGGTACCGCAGGTACCGCAGTGACAGCTTCGGGAACGGATACGTACACTGTGTTCAAAGGATACACAGTATCGGTGACACCTGCAGAAAACTACACATTCCCAGACGGTTACACCGTATCGGGTACGAAGGCTGTCAGTCTCGGTAATTACAGCATCACCGGAAATGCAGTTGTGAAACCCATGGTTCCGATCGATGTAACGCTGAAGATTAAGGTTACACTTAAGGATATTAACGGTACGGAAGTAACCGACTACACTGCAATTTATTCAAAGAACTGGACTCTTCAGATATCCGTCAACGACAGTGTACCTCAGGCGTATACGTTTGATAAACAGGGTAACTATGAAATCAAACTTGCATCGTCGTCCACTTACAGAGTAACGGTGACTATGCCCGGATTCGATGAGTATAACGCTACGGTGACCAAGAGTAAGATCGACGATGTTATCGATTCGACACTTACCGCAATAGAGTACACTGTGAATTACTACAGTTACGATAAGGAAACTGCGACGTATTCGGATAAGGCTTCGCCTGTTACGTATACGTCAACTTCGTGGAATGTTATCGACGGTATAGAGAATCCGTATCTTGCAGATGCTGCAGATTACATACACACCGAGAGCGGAATACAGACGTGGATCAAGAACATGCGTGAGTCACCCGAGATCGTGGAAACACTGACTCCTGCGGCATTCGGTAATTCCACGTCGCTGTATCTGTATCCTTTGCCGGATCCCCACTCGATGAGTGTTGATACCACAGTGCACACAGCTTCCGCCGCATTGGAGCAGTGGACAGGAGATTCACTGCTTTGGGTAGGCAAACTGTTCGACAAGAATGTTACGTTCAATGTGAAAGTGGGAGACAATACATTGACAGTTTCTTACAACGCGACTACGTACCGTCTTTCGGTTCCCGGGGAACTGAGCGGATCGGGACAGCTGACGTTGACTACGTCGGACGGATTATTCAGACTTAACTTGACGGTCGTACCGTCCCTGACGGGGGCGATCGTTTGATCAGCGGATGTATGTTAAACATATATCCGAGAGGGACCTACGGGGTCTCGGATTGCTTCGGATCTTCCGGGTCCGGAGTACGCTGTTACAATGACAGTGAAAAAAATACGGAGGAAATAATATGAAATACAAAATGACGGCCGTTTTGGTTGCACTTGCGATGATGTTCGCAGGTGTTTTCGTTATGGCCAACGGAGACGGCACGGATGCCGGTGCAGCTAAAGATAAGGCTATTTCAATTGCACAGGGCGAGACACAGTCTTTCCAGATTATGACAAATGAAGTTGCATATACGACTGCAAACAACTCATCAATCAGCAGCTACACAGCAGCATGGTCTGTTAAAGGTAATACTGGGGATGCTAGTTCTGGTGTAACAGTGGATGGTATTACATACACTGTGACTTCAGTCGCCGGTAATGCAAACAAAGGATTGTATGATGTAAAAGTAGCAGTTGCTGATGCTGCCGCAGTAGGCGATCATTTAGTCACACTCGTCTTCACCGTGACCGCAACACTCAGTGGAACTACAATGCCTTTGACCGATGAGTACCTTGTCAAGGTTACTGTAACTGAAAAAGCAGATATTAAATTGGATTCTATGGAATTTACTGCAGGTCTTGCCGGTTCTAAAAAAGTAAGCGGTACAGATCTTACGGTCGGTAACTACAACTGGTATGCAATCGGACTTCCTGCCGGTCTCGGTATGTCAAAGGACGGTGTTGTTTCCGGTCTTGCTACTGAAGCTGTAGGATCTGCAGAATACAAAGTAACAGCTGTGGAAAATGCAATCACAACCAGTGTCCCGAAGGTTTACACACTCTCACTCACACTTGAAGTCAAAGCAGCATCGACAGCGGGTTCAGTCACACTTACATTCACCGGCGCAAAAGTAGTCGGCGGCGACAATGTGATTACATACAGTGATATCGGTGCTGCAGGACAAAAAGCCGATTATTACAGTGCATGTGCTGAAGAAGGCGTTGCAGTTTCATTCGCTGTTGCAGCAGGTACAGGTTCAACATCTGTCAGTGTCACCAAGGTTGTGACTGTTGACAACAACGGAGCAGCGAAGGATGTTGCCGGCGGTGCAATCACATACGACTTGGACACATCCGGTACCGGTTCATACAAGACGATGGTCTATGTGAATGTCGACGGTCAGAGCGCAGTACTTGTGTTCAACCTCATTGTGTTGGATAACGTACACGGTGCCTGGGCACCTTCCATTGTCATCAACGGTAACTGATCGGAGCGGATAGGGTGAAAGGAACAACGGTTACGGTGATGTTACTTGTCGGAGCGGTGTTCCTCACCTCACTCCCTCTCACCGCTGACTCTGTCAGCGGTGAAGATACCGTCGAGGTCATGGGCGGAACGTACTACTGCTACGGAGACAATCCCGAGTTCTATTATCCGAACCCGGAAGATCTTCCCGCAGGTGTCACAATCACATGGCATGCTCAGACACCAGAGGGTGCCGATGTCGCATGCGATCCGACTACAGGTACCAGCACCAAGCTGAATCTTACGGGACTGTCGAAGGTAATCCTCGTTCAGACGCTCTCCTACGGTGAAGTGACTAAATCGGGAACGATTATCGTTATACCGTTACACATAGCGGATACGACATACACCGTAACATTCATGGACGGTACAAAAGTCATCAGTGAGGAAACAATCACCAAGAAGACTGTATGTGCGGAAGGAAGTAATTTCTTCATCGTACCTCCTGTGGCACCGACCAAGAGCGGTTACAAGTTCGAAGGTTGGTACACAGACGAATCGGTGAAGGCTGAGACCATTGCGAAGCAGCCTGTTCTCAGTAACATTACGTTCTACGCTAATTGGTCTTCTTCCGGAAGCGGAAGTTCCACCACAGACGTGGATATCGGTGACGAAATCCTTGTGACATTCAATGTCGTAACCGGCATAGAGTACAACTTACTCGTAGCCGGAGACCACATGGTTACGTTCACCGTCAACGCCGTCGGCGGATTCGACATGAAGATGGATACGCTCAGGGTCACCGACGGAAAGGGCGATTTGATCTACCCCTCCGGAGGCAACTACATCGTGACAGGTATCCACGAGGATACTACAATCACGATTACGTGCGACCGTGAGAATCCCGAACCGGGACCTTCCGAACCGTATAACGGATTGGAAATTCCCTGGTGGGTATTCGTGCCGGTAGGTCTGGTTGCGTTCTCGCTGTTAATGATCGGTTGGTACAGGAAGTGAATGCCGAACTCCGAAAGTTAAAATAACTCCGGTGATACCGACGGACTGTTTCATACAGTCCGTCGGTATCTGAAAACCGTTACCTTTACTCTGACGCTGCGGGTTTGGAGTTACCGCACGTCAGGTAAACTCCTTAGTCTTTCTCTTAATTTCTTCAATTACAGGAATAAACCGTGTGCGGCGCAGCCGCACACCGACAGTAAATTATAAGCAGTCAATTACAGTAATTTTAGCTGTAATTTATCCGAAATCCGGAATATTTTCATTTATTATATCAATCAAAACCAACCGATTTTGTCAGAAAATGCATCCGATTAAGATACTTTAAAATATAATATCGGTGAATTATATATCATCATAAATTAGACGGGGAAGCTTTATTCGCCTCCTCTCACAAATGTGGGGGGGGGGGGCGGACACAATCTTTCCGACCGTCGGTATTCCTGTTGTTTATCTGAAACGGAATCCGGACCCGCCTTGAATCAAGAGGGATCTTAGGGTGAAAGCCGGATTATCCAAAACTGCCGTAATCACTACGGCAATCATTGCAGTAATCGCGGTTTGCAGCTTAGGCTATATCTTCCACATCAACGGAGATTCTTTAGATTTCTCAAACACCGAAGTAAAAGTCGTAGTCTCCGGCTCCATGGACGGAGAACCGAGAAACTACGAAATATCAACCATTCCCGTGAGCAGTCTCATATTCATACACAAAGTAACCGATGATAACTTCTATTCATCGTTAAAAGTCGGAGACGTACTCACATTCAACTACACCAGTCCTGTGTCGAAAGAAAATATGGTGGTAACACACCGTATAACCGACATCAAGGAAAGTTCAGGAGTCTACACCTATACCCTGAAAGGCGACTCCGTCGCCGACGACCCCACGAACGGTTCTTCCCAGGTCATCACCTCTGACTCCGGAGACATAATAGGAAAGGTCGCCGGCGTATCACACTGGTTGGGATTATTGGTTGTATTCTTATCCACACTGACAGGGAAGATCTGCCTGATAGCGATTCCCTGTGTTTTACTGATTGTTTTCGAATTAAGGAACATCGTAAATGTTCTGCGTACCAAAGACACTGACAAAGGGGAGGAATTAATACGGTAACCAAACGGAATCTGGTGATTATTGTCACCGTCGCTGTCATCGTGCTTGCGGCAGCGGCACTGATGACGACGCATTACGAAGTGAACGTAGAGATCGAAGGAGAGGGAACCGTAGAACCTACCCATGCTTCAGTGAATATCATGGGCTCTGCGGAGTTTAAGATCACACCCGCAGACGGATGGATAGTATCTTCCGTTCTTGTGGACGGAAGCCCCGTTGAAATTGATAACGGAATTCTGAAATTATCAAACATTTCAGGCAATCACAAGGTACGTGTGATTTTCACCCCTGCGGGAACATATCAGCTTGAAACATCTTCCGAAGGAAACGGTTCTGTATATACTGCAGCGAAATCCTATGCGGAAGGAGATAATGCAGTTGTTGAAATCACTCCCGATGAAGGGTACGTAATATCGGATGTACTCATCGACGGAAAATCCGTAGGTTCAGTCAATCATTTGGATATCAAGATGAATTCCGGACACTCCGTGAACGTAAAGTTCAGGGAAGCAACGGCGGAAGACCCCACAGTGGATGTTTCCGTCGATGTGAAAGTAGGAACTTCGACAGGAGCATTCTACGGAACAGTCACACCTTCCGGATCCGTACGCGTAGCGTACGGAGGAACACTCATCGTTTCGGTATCTCTCAACGAAGGATATCTTTTAAGATCGGTTACCGTCGACGGTAAAGATGTCGGTACATCGTCTCTGATTACTGTAAAAGACATCGTAAAGAATGTCGATATGGATATCACAGTCGTTTCCGAGAAACTGAAATCATTCACAATTACATCTTCATCCTCGGCAGGAGGTTCGGTTTCGCCTTCTTCGGTTACTGTGGATGAAGGAGATTCCGTAACATTCACTATCATACCGGACACGGGATACAGATTGTCGTCGTTGGTTATCGACGGAGTTTCGGAATCTTACACAGGAAGCACTTACACTTTCACGAAGGTAAGCAGTAATCACACAATATCCGCTGTATTCGAGGTGGAAACACCTGTCCCGCCGACACCTACATTGGAGTCCATTTCGTTAGAAGGAGAACCGACTGAGGTTACAGTCAATCAGATAATCGATACATCGAAGATGGTTGTCACCGCACACTGGAGCGATAAAACGACTTCCCAGGTTACGGGATATACGGTATCTCCGACTTCGTTTGCAACCGCAGGTGAAAGTAAAGTTACGGTTACCTATGAAGGAAAGACCGCATCATTCACAGTCAATGTGAAAGAAGTCGAATTCACGGTAACATTCAAGGCCGACACAGGCGGAAAAGTTTCACAGACATCGGTTACCGTAATCAAAGGAACCGTGCCTGTTGAATCGGGTGACAGCCTCGTATTCGGTGACATGACGGTTACGCCTTCGGCTATTTCGAAGGATTATCTCTTCGGTTCGTGGACAAGAACGGACGGTTCCGCCGTCACCGGTCAGATTACGGGTAACGTAACATTCACTGCGACATTCCTTACACTTACCGGCATTTCGGTTGTCAATCAGCCTACAAAGACGGCATACATCGACGAAGAATCCTTTGAGTCGGCGGGTGTGAAGGTGGAAGCATCATACGGCACGAAGACAGCCGATGTCACATCCGACTGTACGTTTACTCCTGAAAAACTTACACTCAGTGATACATCGGTTACAGTCAAATTCCAGAACAAGACTGCATCAATCCCGGTAAAAGTAAACGAGAGGTACTACACAGTCAAATTCATCGCATCGGAAGGGGGAACTGTCGCACCGGAAGCCGCCGGCATAGTTAAGGGAACAGCGCCGGAAGTTTCGGACAATGTCCTGACATTCAATGCAACGACAGTAACCGCAAAAGCGAATTCCGGATACATCTTCGGTTCATGGACAAGATCGTCCGGAAGTCTTACCGATAAGATCACATCCGACGTAACATTCAC
>CAZDCU010000006.1:27046-54576 GCA_964504055.1 uncultured Methanomassiliicoccales archaeon | reverse complement strand
GGCCATGCCAACCCCCATGAAGTCGAAGATAGTGCTTCTCGGTCCGCCGGGTGCGGGTAAAGGTACACAGGCGGAGATCCTCTGCGACAGACTCGGATTCGTCAGCCTTTCCACCGGAGACATGCTCCGTGAGGCAGTGAGGAACGGAACGGAACTCGGCAAAAAAGCCAAGGAATACATGGATGCCGGAGGACTTGTTCCGAATGATGTTATCATCGGTATGATGAAAGAGAAGATCGACGGTCTCAACGGCGCATTCCTTCTTGACGGATTCCCCAGGACCATCGAACAGGCAGACGCATTGGGAGAGATTCTCGACGTAGATCTGGCACTTAACATCGATGTCCCCGATGAGGTTCTCGTACAGAGGCTCACACAGAGGCGCTCATGCCCCGACTGCAAAGCCGTTTACAACCTCAGCAACAAACCCCCGAAGAAAGAAGGCATCTGCGACAAATGCGGTGCGGCACTCTATCAGAGGGACGACGACAAAGAGGAGACTGTAAAGAACAGGCTCAACGTCTACAGGAAGAACACTTTCCCTCTCATCGACTATTATGAGAAGAAAGGTAAGCTCGTCACCGTAAAAGGAGACGAGGGCAGTATCGACGAGATATTCGCCAAGATCGAAAAAATCGTTAAGGGATAATCGGGACTCAGGGTCCCGGCACCCCCCTGTTTTTCTTACCGACGGCGGTGTAAACCCGCCGTCGCAAAAACACCTTTGGAAAGTTTTAATAAGGGTTCTGTTATTGTCCGCTTAACAGCCTCATAGTGTAGTGGTCAATCATCCTAGACTCTGGATCTGGGGACTGCAGTTCGAATCTGCATGAGGCTACCAGTATCTTTCTCAAGAATTACATTCCTGTGATGGCATTTTATACGGCGTACCGATTATCCGTTGATGATGTCCGAAGATCAGAGGGATTTCACCACGATGGGTGTGCTGGGCCTTGCCTACACAATATTGGGAATAGGTTCGGTATTCGTCTTCATCGCAGGTATGGCGGGTGCGACAGTTCCTCAGTTCCTGTCATACAATACGGAAAACTCATACAGCATTCTTCTGATCGGAATTGTAAACATCGCAGCCGCAGCAGGTCTTCTGAAAAGAATCAGCTACATGTGGTCGGCCACGCTGATGTTTATGATCGTAATCTTCGCAGGAAACCTTCTGGGTCTTTTCTATACAGACGTAATGAAGTATGTCTTCGTCGTGTTTACAGCTCTCGCTGTGCTGTATATGTTTACCACGAACGCAAGGCTCTGGTACGGAGTTTACGAACAGACTCGGTAATCAGAGTTCTTTGGAAGTTCCGTTGGCAAGATCCATGAAGTAGTCGGCACTCTCGTCGGGACCTCTCGCAATGAGAACATCTCCCGCCTCGATCTTCGTATACTTGTTGGGGCCGTAGATGAACTGACTGCCGCGCTTTATGGCGATTACGTACATTCCGGAAATGCTTCCGAGCCTGATGTCTCCGAATGTCTTACCTGCAAGTATCGAATCTTCCGCAACCGTAGCTCTTTCGATTGTCACTTCGGATTCCTGGATACTCATCTGAATGACAGGATGTTCCCCCAATCCTCTCAGAACAACATCCGCAATGGATGCAGCGGCATTCGCAATCTCTTCGGCAGCCATCTGAAGTCTCAGAATAACAGAGAATTTGGCAACCGCATCGGGATTGTCCTTTGCCACATCCAATAACTGGTCCTGAATACTCGCACCGAGTTCGTCCATCTTGCCTTCGAGGAAAATGACTTCTTCGGCAATCTCGGTGTTGTTGTAAAGCAATGACGAATACGCAAGATCGACCATAAATTCCGAAGTGTCCTTCAGTTCGATCAGCATCTTCTCGATTTTATTCATCATTCCTCATCACCGTCCTTCTCGGGGAATTCCCACGGCAGTTCTCCGGATGCGAACTTCTGAAGACGTTCGAAACCTCCGTCCGAACCGCGGACGATTATGTCGTCGCCTGCACGTAATTTTGCATCGTCTTCGGGATCGTATGTCCACCCGTGACGGTTTTTGAGTGCGATAATCCTCGTACCGGTGCATGCTTCCACAGCCAATTCGCCGATTGTGTGTCCGGCCATGTCCGATTTGTCGGAGATACGCGTAATGCGGAATTTCTCATCCGCTTCGTTGATAAGATTTGTAAGAAACGGCCTCTTCTCCGGGGGCACATCGATCAGTTTCGCTATGACTCCCGCAGACCTGGCTATTCTGTCCGCAGCAGATGCAATCTGAAGAATTCCGGAGAGCTGTTTTGCCTCTTCTTTCGTCCTTGCGGCCATGATAGCCTTCACACGGACGGCGTACTTCAGATCCTCCATCTCATCCTGTATCTTTCTGACCTTCTCGGCCATCTCTCTGCTGTTGTACATCAGCGAAGCGTAGGCAAGATCGACGATAACCTCGGATTTATCCTTCATTTCCGTGAGGATTTCCTGAACGGTCATATCGATATCATCGAGATCCAAATATTCGCCGGAAGTCTCACTCATTCAGCGACACCTCCTGAAAAAAACAAATGTCTGAGACGACTGCTGCCGTCGGAGTCTTCATCGGAACCGGTAGACGGAATTGTCTGCATATCTAATCCAACGTTATGTCTATCCCCGTCACCGTATATAAGATTGAACCCGTGTATTTTCAGAATAGGGATTGTATATTCAGGTTACATGCGGACGGTACCGCGCTTCCGAAACCGTCATTTGTATCGGTATCTGGGTATTATGTGTTTCCGACAGGGGCTCTGGGTGAAATATATAAAGTTCAGCTGACTTACAGAACGTATGAAACAGCTCCCTGTCGGCATCAAGGACTTTAAAGTTATCCGCAATGATGGCAACTATTACGTGGACAAAAGTATGCTGATAGGGGAAATTCTGAGTAAGAGCGATAAAACTATCTCCCTCTATACCAGGCCGCGCCGCTTCGGAAAGTCTCTCAACCTCAGTATGCTTGATGCTTTCTTTAATGTCGAATACAAAGGCAACACATGGTTCGACGGATTGGAAATTTCAAAGCACCCTGAGTACAACTGTTACAAGAACGCATACCCTGTTATTTCCATAAGTCTGAAATTGGGGAATCCTCGCGATTTTAATGATTTTATAAATATGTTCAATTCGGGACTGTTTCGCATATTTAAAAAATTCACATACCTCAAAGATTCACCGAAAATAGACGAAGAAACAAAGAAAATATTCAATAAATATTACACAGGAGAAAAGACTCTTGCCGACTCCAGAGATGCACTGAATGTGTTATGTTCTATGCTGGAAGATCACCACAATTCCAAAGTCATAGTGTTAATCGACGAATATGACGGCACTGTTAACAACATAACAAACCAAGAACTTCGCCGTGAAGTCGTATCGTTTCTCGGAGACATGCTGTCTCTGCTGCTCAAGGACAACGACTCACTTCAGATGGGTATCGTTACAGGCATAATGCAGATTACCAAAGAGAATATTTTCAGCGGAACGAACAATCTTTCCGTAAATCATATTCTGAGTAAGAAATATGATGAGATGTTCGGTTTCACGGATGAAGATGTAAAGCAGATTTGCATTGATTACGGCCACCCCGAGAAATTTGAAGAAGCAAAAGAATGGTACGACGGATACCGTTTCGGAGATACTGACATCTACAACCCATGGAGCATACTCAAATATGTGGATGAGGATTTTGAAGCTGGCACATATTGGGCAAACACCAGCAGCAATGATCTGATTTATGAACTCATCCTGAAAGCAAACAAAGAACTTTCCGATGATTTGCGGATTCTGGGTTCCGGCGGCACAATAGTAAGAGATATATCAACAGCGCTGACGTTTGACGACCTCAAGGACAGTAAAAATGTTTACTCTCTTATGGCGGTTTCCGGATATCTCAAAGCAATACCCAAAGGACGGAAATACGATCTGTCGACACCTGAAGGACGGAAGTGCATACTGTCGATACCGAACAGAGAACTGTTCTTCGTATTCTCGAATCTGATTAATCGCGCAACATTTACTGACGGAGGCGATGAATCAAAACTTACGGATTTTACTGTCGCTGTCACCTCGAATGACATTGATGCGATGAAAGAATCTCTGTATAAACTCATCACGGCAATAAGCTCCCGTGTTTTGGACAATGAACATTCCTATCAGGCATTCATTACGGGTTTGCTGATGAGTCTCTGCGGAAATTATGACGTCAAAGCCGATTTCGAGAACGGAAGAGGATATTCCGATATCATGATGACGAAAAAGAAAGGCATCGGCCCCAATGTAGTCATCGAACTGAAGAGGTCTGAAAATGACAGGTGTCTCGAACACGATGCACAGGCGGCTCTTCAGCAGATCAAAGACAAAGATTACGCACACGGACTCGAAGGAAAAACAATCCTTTACGGCGTAGCATTCTCCGGCAAACAACCGTTCATCATCTCGGAAGAAATTTAAAACGGGTAAGCCAAAAAAAGACTATGCATCTTTCCTTTGCCGTACTGTCACACAGCAATCCGCCACCGTCCCTTATTAATAGTAAATGAACACTCACAAACGTTGATTACAGCAATGTCATGAGGTGTTTTTTATGTTCGGTGGCGGAAATTCCGACGGGTTCTTCATTCGTAACAAGTCGGTATTCGTCATGGGACTCATCGCATTGCTTATTGCAGCGGTTGCCGACCTCATAGCGGGAATGTTCCTCACTACAATGGAGGAATACATCCTTCTGATTCCCGGAATGATGATTATGATCTATTCCGCCATAGGAATGCGCGGAAACATCTTCGGTGCAATGGGAAGCCGTCTCGGTACTTCGATGCACATGGGTACATTCAAGATGAGCTTCAAGAAAGGCACCGTGCTCAGATCGAATATCGAAGCTTCGATGGTTCTTACACTGAGTCTTTCCGCAATTATGGGTATCATCGGATGGATTATTGTCGAATTATTCTTCACGAGTACTATCGAACCTCTGTCGTTCATATTCATCTCACTCGTCGGAGGAATTCTTGCAGGGATTATCGTCATCATCTTCAACATCATCATCGCACGTGAAGGATACAAGAGAGACTGGGACGTTGACAACATCACCGCTCCGCTCATCGCCGCTGCGGGAGATATCGCCACGGTTCCGATGATCTTCGTGGCAACATGGATGGTTCTGAATATCGACAGGATTTACATCGACATTGCCTGTGTGATACTTCTTGTTCTTACGGTTGCAGCCACCGCAAAAGTACTGATGAGGAAGGCAAGAAGGAGAAGAAGAATAGATGAAGCGAAACGTATCGTGAAACAGTCCATTCCCGTACTCACAGTGTGTATCTTCTTCGAAATAGCCGCAGGTATAATCGTGGAAAACGGAACAAATGCCGTGATGAAATACAGCGTACTGCTGGTACTGTTACCTGCATTCCTGAACGAAGGAAATGCATTATCGGGTATGCTTACATCGAGACTCGGTTCGATGCTTCACATCGGTACCATGGAATCGAGGAAATACCCGAACGGTCCGGCTTACGAGAATTTCTTCATAATCTACATTCTCGCAACGGTAACGTTCATCTTCATCGGTACGGCCGCATACGTCTTACAGCCGGGTACATTGGATTATGTGACAGTCATTGCAATCGTATTGATTTCCGGACTTCTTGCAACCACTGTGATTAACTTCCTGTCATACTACGTTGCGGTATCCGCAGTCAAATTCGATCTCGATCCCGACGATCACTGCATTCCGATTACGTCTTCAATCATGGATATGGTCGGCACGGCGATAATTGTCACCGTGATTTCGCTCATGATATGACCGGCACGGACCGACTACCTTATTATCTTACAGCAGATAGGGTGCATACATACGAGGCTATCAGATGATCGGCAGAGATGAGATTCTGGCAAATCTTGACGGATATGACGCCAAGAAAGCAAAGATCGGAGTCGTCGCATCGCATTCCGCATTGGACACTTGCGACGGAGCGACATCGGAAGGATTCAGGACCGTTGCCATCTGTCAGAAGGGCAGGGAAGCCACTTTCGACAGATATTTCAGGAAATACTACAACGACGACGGCAGCGTATACCGCGGAGTCGTCGATGAAACGATGATTCTTGACAAGTTCAACTGCATTCTCGATCCGAAGGTACAGGAGAAACTCATGAAGGACAACGTTCTCTTCATACCGAACCGTTCCTTCGTTTCCTACTGCGGTATCGACGCAGTGGAGAACGATTTCAAAGTACCTATGGTCGGAAGCAGGAATCTTCTCAGGTCCGAGGAGAGAGGAGACGAAAGGGATTACTATTGGATCCTCGACAAAGCGAACCTCCCCGCACCTAAGAAAGTCGAAAAACCCGAGGATATCGACAACGTCGGACTTACCATCATCAAGGTACACCACAAGCAGAAGAAACTCGAGAGAGGATTCTTCACCGCAAAATCCTACGAACAGTTCTGTCAGAAATCCGAAGAACTGATCAAAGACGGTGTCATCGAAGAGAACTTCCTTGAATCCGCAAGGATGGAACAGTACATCATCGGCCCCGTTTTCAACCTCGACTTCTTCTACTCACCGCTGGAAGAGAAAGGTTCCAAACTCGAACTCCTCGGTATCGACTGGAGATTTGAGTCATCGCTTGACGGTTACTGCAGACTCCCCGGAAAACAGCAGGTGGAGCTTGAAAACGACGGAATTCTTCCCGAATACACAGTATGCGGTCACAACTCCGCAACACTGAGGGAGTCGCTTCTCGACAAAGCATTCGAACTCGCCGAAAAGTACGTCGAAGCTACAAAGAAATACTACGACCCGGGAATCATCGGACCGTTCTGTCTGCAGACCTGTGTCGATAAAGATCTTCACTTCCACATCTACGATGTCGCTCCCCGTATCGGCGGAGGAACCAACGTTCACATGGCAGTAGGTCACCCGTACGGCAACTCACTCTGGAGAAGAGAGATGAGCACCGGAAGGAGACTCGCTATGGAAGTGAGAAGGGCAATCGAAGAAGACCGTCTCGATGAAATCATCACGTGAGTGATAACAATGAAAACATCGCAGAAAATCGTGATTGCGGCAGTGATCGCAATGATCGCCCTGATACCTTCCGTGCTCGTATGCGAGAGTGCGGATGCAGCGACGAACTTCGATCACGGCGATATCGCGGTAACCAAAGCCTTCGACGACATGTCGGGCGGAACCGTATCCGTTCCCGTTACGAACAAGACAGACGCAGTACTTCACGTGACAGTAACAATCAAAGACGTTTCCGGTAAGAACACATACTCAAGTTCAAACTTCGAGATACCCGCGAACAGCACATCCGACTGTGCTCTGAGCTGGAACTTCGGAAGCTCGGGTGACAAGAGAATCAACATCTCCGTTTCCGACGGAACCAACACGGAATCGTTCCAGAGAACGATTTCCGTAAGTCATTCCATCTGGAAGGATCCGATTACATACATCGCAATTGTTGTCGCTGTTATCATCATCGCAATCCTGATCTTCGTCAAGATGCGTGCGACAAGCGATGCGAAAGCGAAGAGTATGAAGGGCAAAAAGGAAGAAAAAATCTTCACGAAGATGGCCGAGGAAAAGAAAAACGCCAAGGTCACAGCCCCGAAGACCCAGAACGTCACCGCAGAGAAGAAGATCTACGAAGGATCGAAGCGCGGACGCAAATGAAACCCATTACCTGTCGGACAGAGTTCCGACAGGTACCTTCTTTTCACAAACTTAAAAAAAATCAGATCACGGGGAACGGTACACAGCGTACCGTTCCCCGCTGATGTATTTACTGTTTCTTGGTTCCCGGTGCAACCTTATGATCGTTGCAGTCGAGAAGAGCCACTTCACGTCTGTCGATGAAGAATCCCATCTTCTTGTGCATCATAATCGACGGAGTGTTGTTAGGCTGAATGGAACTGTGGATAACAGTTGCACCTTTCGCCATTCCCGCATCGATACACGCACGGAGTAACTTGTATCCGATACCGTTACGCCTGAGGTACGGGTGTACACCCATATTCTCAATCCAAACGAGATTCTCTGCGTTGTTGACGTGATGTAACATCTGGGCGAAGATGAAACCGATGATTTCACCTTCATCCTCCGCAACGAAGCTCAGACCGGATTCCAAGTAGGTCCCGAAGGCTTTCTTACTGCTTGCCCCGAGATCGTCCTTCCACTCCTGCGGAAGATCTTCCCATTTGTTCTCCAGGATCTCTGCGAAATATTCCCTTATGCAGGAAATCTCAAGATCCCTCACCTGTATGATGTCTTTGAGCTTCATCGGACGGATTTCCATTTTTACATCTCCTCGGGTGCTCCCAATCCGAGACAGTCGAGTACGTTCTTAAGGACTGTCTTTGAACACTTGACCAACGTAAGACGTGCGTCCTTCTCCGCTTTGGAGTTGAGAACAGGAACGGATGCGTAGAACTGATTGAACGCAGATGCCAACTCGTGTCCGTATGCAGGGAGTAAGTGAATACGCTTGTTCTCTCCGGCCTGTTCGATAATCGAACCGAACTTGGAGATTGTTTTGACAAGTGTGAGTTCGTACGGATCTTTGAGTAATGAAGGATCGACAATCTCTTCAAACTCTCCGGCCTTTCTGAGCATACTGCATGCTCTGGCATATGAGTACTGCAGGAACGGTCCGCTGTTACCGTCGAATGATAATGCTTCCTCCCACTTGAAGACCAACTGCTTCTCGGGCTGTACACGCACGATGTTGTACCTTATCGCACCGATACCGATGATGCGGGCGATTTCCCTCATCTTCTCTTCGGACATGTCGTTACGCCTGGATTTGATCTCGTTGTATGCTCTTGAGATTGCTTCGTCGATCAGATCGTCGAGATAGACAACAACACCTTTCCTGGTGGACATCTTACCTTCGGGAAGTGAAACGAACGAATAGAACAGCGCATCGAGTTTTCTCGTCTGTCCCAGGATCTCCAAAGCACAGCACAACTGCCTGTTTCCGAGTTTCTGATCTTCTCCGAGAACATCGATTAACTTGTCCGCTCTGCTGAATTTATCCTGATGGTATGCGATATCACGTGTTGTGTACAGCGTCGTACCGTCAGACCTTGTGAACGTGAATTTGGTGTTCTTTCCCTGAATTCCGAAGTCTTTGAGTTCGAGATAGGACGCACCGCCTTCGTCGACACCCGCATACTTCGATTTTCTGAGCTCTTCGACGTATTTCCTTGCGGTACCGTCTGCGATGAATTTGGATTCCCATGTGTATGTGTCCAAAACAACATCGATTGCCGCAAGTGTGTCCTTCAGACCGTTGAGCATAATCTCCGCGGTTTTTCTTACTCTGGAGATAACTTCCTCGTCTCCGGCTTCGAATCTCCTGAGCATGGAAGCGATTTCTTCCTGCACTTCGGGATTCTCTTCCATCATTTTGTTGGCGACTCTGTAGTAAGCGACGAGTTTGTGATCTGTCTTGTCACGGTCGTCCTGCATTCCCCTCTCGGCGATATCTTTCTCGGCCTGTTCTTCGGTGACGTTTTCCACACCCCATGTGAGGATGACGACCTGTTTTCCTACGTCGTTGACGTAGTATTCCGTACTGACATCATAACCGCACATATCAAGAATTCTTGCGAGAGTATCTCCGATAATAGGGTTTCTGGCACGCCCTACGTGAATAGGTCCGGTAGGGTTGGTGGATGTGTGTTCCACAATCACGCTTACGCCTTTATTCGGACGGCTGCCGTATCTATCCTTCATTTCGAGAACATCTCTCAGCGTACCGCCGATAAGTTTGTCTCCGTCCATCCTGAAGTTGAGATAACCGTTCACTGCGGTAACACCGGCAATCAGACCCGAAGGTTCGATTTTTCCTGCGAGTTCCTCTGCGATATCTTTAGGCGCTTTTCTCAGTGCTTTGGACATCGGGAAACACGGGACCGCAAGATCTGCGTTATCTACCGAAGGAATCTCCGTCGTGAATGCAATATCGCTTCCGAGTGCATTCCTGACCGCTTCTTCAACCTCTGTTTTGAATGAATCCATTACGGACATTTCAATCACTGTAACCTGTATCTTAAAATCGCCGCGATTCCGCCGAATGCCGTCATAAGCATCTGACCTTCTTCCGAATCGCCTGAAATAATCTTCACTTCCGTGTTATATGCCTCAGATAACAGGAAGAAATCATCGATGAGATCTTCGTTTCTTATGACAGCAGCCGTCGCACCGCATTCTTTACACTGAACTTTATCGTCTGCGTTGTTGACAGTCAGATCATAAGTGTGACCCTGAGGGCATTTCACGGTTATTCTTCTCTTGTCGAGATTCTCGGAAAGTAACAATGTGGCAACCGCACCCATGTTGAGTGAATCGCGGACCATATCCTCACCGTATGCGGAAAGTCCTCCGTCGGTTTTTCTGATCTCTCTGAAGAATCTCTGAACGTACTCTTTCTCTTCGACAAGATCGATATCCTGAATCGTACCCGCTGCGGCATCCACAAGTTCTCTCAGACCTGCTTCATCCGTGTATCCGGTATCGAAGAACGGTTTGATGACTTTCTTCTGAAGTTCGTGGTGTAAGTATCCTTCGTTGATGAAGAAATCTTTAGTCGCACCCGGACCTCCGATTAACAGTCCCACGAGTTCCGTCCTGTTCAGGAAGACTTCTGTCGCATTGTCTGCAACTTTCTTGAAGAACTCATGTGCTGCAATCTCAATCAGTCTCTCAAACCTTACCGACGACTGACCTCCCTGGTGGTGTTTACTGGGAACAAGCGAATCGAAATGCTTGAGAGTGATAATCCTGCTTCCCGTAAGGATACCCAACGTAGCCTCACGCCTGTCAATCGTTATCAGACCGTAGGATTTCTTGTCGATAAGCATCGATTCCAACGGTTCCGTGAAGAATGTCGAGTCACATCTGTACAGGAATGCGGTAATGGCCTCAGGCGGATTGATGACATATTGGACCATCTTCGTCTGATCCCCTGCTCTGGGAACCTCACCGCAGAATATGACAACACCGTTTTCAGGTGCAGCCTTGTACGTTTTAATCCTGGACATAATCGAATCGATTGCGCCCTGAACGTTCTTCATCGTCGACTTGGACTTAATGTTAGAGGACTGAGAATACTCGTCACGGAGGTATGCCATGACATCCGAAATCTGTCTTGACTGAGGGATGTAGACCGAGATTAACTCAGTCCCGCGTCCTCGCATGCCCATGATTTCTTTCATGGCCTTCTTAAAATCATATTTGGCTTTAAGTTCAGATTCGGTTTCACTCATTGTGTCATCGACCTATATACCCCACACAAAATAAGATTAATTATAAACGTATTGGTGCGGGACATGGAAAGAGTTGTAGTATCCATCGGGGGTTCCGTGCTGATTCCCGAGAAGGACGATGCGAAGTACATCAAAGCACTTGCGGATATGCTCAGAGACGTCTCGAAAGAGGTTGAGATTATGGTTGTCTGCGGGGGCGGTAAAGTCTCAAGATACTACTCCAAGACCGGAAGGGAACTCGGAGGCACCACCTATCAGCTGGATGAATTGGGTATCGGTGTCACAAGAGTCAATGCGAAACTGTTGGACATCGCATTGGGTGACGCAGGAATCGGAAAAGTACCTTTGACTGCGGAAGAATGCGCCGCGGAAAGATGTGCGGGCAAAGTTCCCGTTATGGGAGGTACAGAACCCGGACACACAACCGATGCGGTTGCATCGATGATTGCCAAAGCATGTAACGCAGACCGTATTGTCAACGCAAGCAACGTCGATGCCGTCTATACAGACGATCCGAGAACGAATCCCGATGCCAAAAAGATCGAAAAGATGACGATAAACGATTTGGAGAAGATTGTCTACAGCGAACATGACGCATGCAGATCTTCCGTCTTCGATCCTCTCGGTGTAAAAATCGCCAAGGAGTTCAAAATCGATTTACTCATGGTCGACGGAAGGGATCTCGGAGAACTGAGGAACGCTATCCTCGGAAAAGAGATCAACGGAACGTTCGTCGATTCACATTGAATCGAAATCCGAAGAACTCATCCTCTCCAAACCGAGGGTGTCGATGATACCGTTTATACGCCTCTCTTCGGCACCCTTCATCGATTTTCTGTGAACGTACACAGTTTTTGTATCCGTAGCTTTCGCGGCATTTGTTATCATTTCGGAGATTTCATCATCTGACGAATCCTTAAGCTGATACGCCGGAACCATATGTCCGATGTTGACTTTCTTAGTAAGTGCCAGCTCCGTGAATCTCGGGGCATAGTGGCCTCCGCCCACGCCTATGACAACAGGATTGTCATCTTCCTTATCCATGGAAAGAATCACATCTGCGAGTATATCTGCGGCATGTTCGTCACCCCAATGTGTTTCCTCGCTTCCGATTTCTATGAACATTGTAGGAGTCTCGAGATAAGGTCCGTGATGTGTAACCTCAAAAGAAACACCGTACTCCGTTGTATCGTTTCTTTTTGAAATCTCTCTCAGAGCATGTGTCATAAGATGCGGCGTGGATTTCACCAAAGTACGCTCTTTTCCTCCGAAATCCGCTTTTTTGTAGTTTCCTATCGGATGTACCGTAAGCGTAGGCATTCCGCTTGCGGCGCTGTGTCTGCTCATGAAAACAACATCATCAACCTTCACGCCGAATTTTCTCGCTTTTTCATCGACATGATCGGAAAAAAGATGCTTTTCAGGTATGTTCATAATAACATTGTTTCCGTATCCGAGATACGTGTTCTCACCGTCCGTACCGAGGTCTTCCCATTCGCGTTTCATCAGCAGATGTTTTCTCATATTCGCAGAGGGAAGGTCTTTCTCGTAACAAACCAGGAGCGTTGCCATGTGTCACGGAACTCCGTTGATGTATAAACATAGTCTGACAGTTATTCCCGCATTAATACGTTCAATTGACATTAGTTTTAATAATATAGTATTAAGATTCTCTTCCCGAGAATATGGAATGCTCCGTAAGCGTCAAGGACAGGATCACAGCCCACCTGGGAAGATACAGAACGGTCGACCTCAGGGACAAATACAATCTGCCGTGGGACATAACCCAGGACGGAATCGCATCATCGCTGGGAATTACACGTGCCCACGCATCGTTGGAACTCAAGAAGCTGAGGGAAACGGGTGTTGTCGATGAAATGCAGGTCCATGTCAAAGGCGGTAAAGTCAAGAGGAAATGTTACACACTTACTCCCGCGGGAATGGAAACCGCTGACAAAATAGTCAATGATGCAAAACTCAAAGGAATTGATGTTTACTCATTCATGGATGTAAAAAGGCAGGATCCTTCGATTATACTTGACAGTCTGAACGAGAATGAGAGATTCTGTATGGGGTGTGCCTGTACACTGAGAATTCCTGTTCACAGAGATCTTCTCCCGGACAGAGGATTCGATTCGTTACCTGTGGATTTCACCGGTAAAACGGCGCTGAGCGATACTCTGAAAAAGAACATTCTCTCGTTGGCTACACCCGATGAAATACGCACCTGGAACAGTTACGCTGCGGACTGCTGGCTTGACCATCTGAAAGAACTCGGAGGGGATGAGATCAATATGATCCACGAGAGATTATACCATCTTGTCAACGCCGGGAGGATGACGGATGCATGCAAACTCGTCAGCAACAACATTCATGAACTCATAAGCACGGCAACAGACGATTTGTGCGAAACTCTTCAGAAAATCACTACGTTCCCGGAAAGGTATGCGGCAGATGTTCTTTCGGCAAGAATCGAAACCGACATGGATACGAACGATATCGACGATATGAGAGAATCCATTGCGTTACTGGAACCTTACAAACATGACCTCTCTGTAATGTATTCTTCCGATCTGGCATATGCTATGGGGGACAGAAAGGAAGCGATGACAATCCTGAGAAACATGAATCTTTCCGACCCACTCGTAAACATACGCATTGCGAAACTGATGTATGAAGACGGAGAATACGAAGGAGCGAAAATGATTCTCAATTCCCTGGGAGGAATCAACACAATAGGGCGTGTAGATGTAGCCGTGGAGAGATTCATTCTTTTGGCTTACATAGACAAAGCCGAAGGCAGGGATGCGGATGCATACGCACATCTGATGAAGGCGAGGGCATCGCTCCCTGACAGGGGTAAGAGAAGAGTGGATATCATTCTGGAGTCTATGGGACTTCAGAATGTCTGACTCTTTTTCAGATCGTCGATATCCGAAATATACAGATCGCGGATGTCAGTGATGTTCCACTTGAGCATTGCCAATCTTTCGAATCCGAATCCCCATGCGAGAACAGGATACTTCACACCGAAGGGTGCAACCACTTCGGGCCTGAATATTCCGGCTCCTCCGAGTTCCATCCACTTTCCGTTGAAGAAGACTTCCAATTCAAGTGAAGGCTCGGTGTACGGGAAGTAAGCGGGCCTTATCCTGATCTGATCGAATCCCATCTTTGCGTAGAATTCTTTCACCAGTGAAATCAGCATGTCGAAGTTTGCATTCTCATCGATTACGATACCTTCAATCTGCGTGAATTCAGGCAAATGCGTAGCATCGATGGATTCCTTCCTGAAAATCCTGGATAATGAGAACACTTTCGCAGGTGCTTCGGGGTGTTTGGAGATGTACTTGATGGTGTTGACTGTTGTGTGTGTCCTGAGCATTGCCTGTTCGGCTGCTTCCCTGGACCATTTGCCTCCCCATCCGGTAGATCCCGTGTTTCCTCCGTTCTCGTGTATCTCTTTGACAATCTTCACAAGTTCCTCGTCCTTCGAAAGATCGAATTTTGCAGGGTTGGAAAGATAGAACGTATCCTGAAGTTCCCTTGCGGGGTGATCCTGAGGAACATACAGAACATCGAGGTCCCAGAATGCGGGTTCGACGAATTCTTCGTCAACTTCTGTGAATCCCATGTCTGTGTAAAGCTTCCTGACTTCCGCACCCAATCTCGACAGAGGGTGTTTCTTTGCAGGGTAAACGGCAGGTGCGAATGTCTGAACATCATATTTTCTGAATTCGACATCCTTCCACTTACCGCTCTGAATGAGTGCATCGGTAACCTGTGTTACTTCCTCTTTAAGCTCAATTCCCGAGGATGCAACATCAATACCCAGAGGTGTGAGTTTGATTGTTTTTCTGACATCGGTATCTTCGGAAATAAGGCCGTAGTGTCCGATTAAATCTTTAATCAATTTAGGATCGACATCGGATTTGGGTATCGGCCCTTCCATCAGCTTATCGACGAGAATCTCATCGGGCATCTTCTCGTTGAGAACTTTCTTTCCCAAATCGGTAAGAACCAATACTTTGGACTCTCCGTCTTTCTTAATGTCCGCAAGACCTTTCCTCTTGAGCCATCCGACTGCAATCTTATCGTCGCCGTTCGGCATAGCTTCGGCGAGACCTTCCATTGTGAGTGTTCCTCCGGCTGCACCGATTGCATTCACGGCACGCCTCTCGAACAATCCTGCCTCGGCCTTCGCTCTGTCTGCGATTGAATAGAATTCACTCTGTACGCTTTCGACATCGGCCAATCCTTTGATGTTGAGCCATGAAGCGGAACCCATGACCTCGACTTCAAGGTCGAATATTCCCTTCGCCATTATCTCGGCGGGTGTCGCTGTACCGCCCATCCCGTTCAGTGCAATGAGCAGTTTCTTCTCTTTGTAACTAAGGCTCTCGATGATTTCTTCCGTTGCCATGACCGTCACCACTTGAAACCGTCAAAGGTCATACTGTCCACGACCTCTTTGGCTTCCTCTCTCTTAGCCTGATGATTTTCAAGGAATACGTTGATCTTTTCGGTAAGTGCCAGTTTGCATTCTCCGCAGAGAATTTCCCCGTTCTTACACTTACGGACCATTTCCTCTAATTTCTCGTCATCATGCTCGAACATGTAGTAATTGTACTTGAATACGGCACAGACATCGGGGTTTCCTCCCTTCTGTCTCTGCTCTTCCACAGAAACACATCCGCCGGTGAATGCCCTTCCGACCTTCTTCTTAACGGCTTTCGGTGTGTCTGTTGTGTAAATTGTAGCGTTTTCATCGGATGAGGACATCTTGTCCGCTCCGCTCAGTCCGGGGAACATTTTACAGTAAATCAGACTGGGCTTCGGATATCCGAGACCGGGTGCTACATCCCTTGTCACCCTGAAGTGGGGATCCTGATCGATTCCGCAGGGAATCAGGCAGGGCATCTGCTTTCCGTAGACTTCCGAAGCAAGGAATGCGGGTGCCGTTTGCATAGTCGTGAAGAATATCTGTCCGATGTTGGATGAATTCTCGAATCCGAATACCGCTTTTGCGGTAGAGAACGTGACTTTCTTTGCAACCTTCAGCGCAATCGGATACAGGGTTTTGATACATTCTGTATCAAGGATAATTTTCGTTCTTTCGGTATCGAATCCCAATGCGATGAAATCCAATGCGTTCTCATACGCCATATTCCTCGTATCGTGAAGTGTGAGATCTTTGAACAGGAATTTTTCATCATCCGTCATCTGGAAGAACATCGGAACCTTGAACGTATCCTGAATCCATTTGTTGAAGATCCAGGGCATCATGTGACCCAGATGTGTGTTTCCCGAAGGTCCCCTTCCGGTGTAGAGCATGAACTCCTTTCCCTTGTCATAGTCGTCAAGAATAGGAATCAGATCTCTGTGGGAATAGAATATTCCGCGCTTAAGCATCGGGTGCAGTTCACCGTATTTCGAAAGTCTTTCAAGTACGGCTCCGTCTATCGGTGACGTACCGAACTTTCTCTGCAGTTCGTCATAATCGATATCCCCTGTGACTTCCCATGGCGTGACGGTGAACTCTGTCATATACTCAGTCCCAACGTATGACAATGCCTTATAAATACCCGTGCGATGGGACAGTAAACCGTTTATCCAGATTGTACGATTAGGGGAAGTATGTGGAAAGTACTCGGTAAAGACTGTCTTTACATTGACATCGCCAGAATATGGACCGAACGCATACTGGAACTCTCGGCTGCAAATGAGAAAGCAGAGGAATTCAAAGGTCTCATGGACGGGACCGAGGTCACACATCTTTTCGACGGAACATTGGAGACACACAACTTCATGTTGGATGTTCCCAAGGAATACACTCCCGAACAGATTCAGACCATGGCCGATGTGATTCTCGCCGTTGCAAAAGATAACGTTGACACACCGTTCGTTGAAATCGACGGAAAATACCAGAAGAGCAACGTAATCATCTCCAACGATGAAGAACCCGAACTCCTCGGAAGCAACAGAACGGACGGATACGGATCCGGAAAGATCTTTCTTCCGATTCTTACGTCACTCACACAGCCCGGAAGAGCCAATGAGTCGATGTTCGATTGATTTCACTTGAAGTCAAACGAACTGTAATCTTTCATATCCCTGGCGGGGGTAGCGGGATAGGATGCAACGTCATCCTTCTTCTCGTCTATCTCCATCAGGAGCGATATCGGACGGAACACCTTCCATTTTGCGACGATATCGTTGACAATCTTTCTCTCGAAGAATGCGTAATAAATCACGGATGTCAGTCCGATGATAAACGCAGTTATCACAACGGAAAGAACAATGTATGTGAGAACGGAAGTCAGACCGCTCTTGTTTACTGCAATCAGCAAATATGCCAGAGCCGCAAACATCGGAAGAATTATTCTCTTCAGTGTTTCGAGAATTCCGTTGTAAAGATAGAAGTCGCGGTACCTCGTTTTTATTCTCACATCGAGAGACATGAAAATCGACCACGGCATGACAATGACGGGAATGAAAAGAACGATGGAGAACACGTACATCGGCGCATCCATAATCGAACCGAACAGGATGAATGTGGGATTCATTGAGAAATAAATCCACATGAAGATTCCGATCATCATACCCATCCTCATCGTCATTCCGATATCTTTCCACGGAATCGATGCCCTGTGGAGGTTGTAGTTCATCGTAATCGAACGTGTATCCAGGTCGCTGGGTATGTTGAAGAAGAATGCAATGACTTTGTCAGTGAATGTCATCTTCTCTTTGATGTTGATGATTTCGGTCATCCTCAGCACTCTGTAGAAGATGAGCCTCTGTATCGCAGCTACAAGAGAAACCACACCCACAGAACCCACAAGAACGGCATCGATAAAGAACAGGATTATGAAATCTATATCCGCATACATTATAGCCAGTGCGGTAAAAACAGCAATTATCACCAGCAGATACCACACACCGCTTTTGATGTAGAAAACCAATCCCAGAATGAAGAAAGGTGCCGTCAGAAGTACCAATGCGTAATAGGACACCCAATCGGTCATCGTCATTATCATTACGGCACCGACTGCACAGATGATCAGCGATATGATGTATACCGCCAACTCCGCTTTATCGAATCTGGACATCAGGTTGAGTTCTTCGGAGGTTTCATTCATCCAGAAGTTGATTTTCCTGCCTTTGACGAACCTGAATGCCATCGGAATCACTCCATCCATGCTTCGAATTCAACATGTGCCAGATCTCCGCGGTAGACTCCGAATATCAGTGCCATTGTGCCTTTCTCCTTGGCAGGAACGGGGCCTATGACGGCATCTTTTACGGACTCGGAGAACTTTGCATTGTATCCGGTTGTATCGACAATAGAAACATCCACGCCGTTATCTGATTTTACGGAAACGTAGACGTTCTTACCTTTCTTCACTTTAAGAGGATATGTAAGAATATTCCTGTATAAGCCGTCCGCATTGATATCGAACTCACCTATGGTGACTGACTGTCTCTCGATGAGTACCGATTTCTTCCCGAATAGCATCGACACTCGATTACAGAAAGAAGATATTATTCTTCCGTTACGATTTCATCCAAATCCGTGGAATAATGCCACATCTTGGGGTAATGACCGCGTTCCATCAGCACTCTGTCGATGTCGACAGCCTTGCCTTTGTCTGTGGCCATAATCTTCTGGGAAGACATCATCATCCTGCCGATTGCAATCAGTTCCCCTCTTGCCGTCATCAGTGCGACAAGAGCGTTCTTTCTGATATCGTCGTCAAGCATGTGAATACCGGAAATGTTCAGATCGGCACCGTGGCAGATTGCGTCAACTGCAGTTGCTTTCACAATAATCTTCGGCAAAGGTTCTACAAGAACCTCCATAGGCATGACTATGCTGCGTAACCATGCCTCTCTGCCGTTCTGCTGCCAGAATACATATGCGTCCGCCAAATCATGCAGAGTGGCTGCATTCTTCTCATCCATAACGCCTGAAGAAGGACGTCTCAGTTCCAGCATATTGCCTCCGCACCCCAATGCTTCGCCGATGTCTGTGCAGAGTGTTCTCACATACGTTCCGGCATCGCATTGAATCCTGAACAGAATCTTACGTCCTTCAATCTCAAGGATATCGATATCGGAAACATTCCTTATCCTGAGCTGACGTTTGACAGAGGATCTCACGGGAGGCAACTGGTAGATTTTTCCTACAAAGTTACCGATGACTTTACGAACCTTCTTCTCGGAAACATCGCCGTGCAGTGTCATCAGACAGATGTACTCTTTCTTTGAAGAGAGAACAATATCCGTAAGTCTTACGGCTTTACCCAAACAGATAGGCAGAATACCGCTTACGTACGGATCCAAAGTACCTCCGTGTCCGACTTTCTTCACATGCAACGCGTCACGCGCCCATGCGGTGACCTGATGCGAAGTGGGTCCGCGGGGTTTGTCCAAAGCAATAACACCTGCATCCAACAGTTCGCCCATTGTCCTGTCGGACGGTTTCTTACCCCATCTGTCCTTAACGGCCTTAGGGTCCTTGACGAGCAAAGTTCATCCCTCGATTGCCTTCAGGATGGTGTTCAGAACGCCGTCCGGATCAAGATTGTCCGTGTTGATGATAAGATCGTAGACACTCATATCGTTGATATCGATGCCGTAGTACATCATATAACGTTTGGCTTCGGATGCCTGACGTTCCAATGTATCGGCAACGGCTTTTTCGAGAGTGTCTCCCTCGCGGATACCGATTCTTTCCATACGGACTTCCGGACTTGCTTCAATATAAATCTTGAATGCGGGAATTCCGTTCCTGCTTAACATGTAAGCGGATAAACGGGACTCGAGAATGATATCCTCATTCTCTCTGGCGGTCTCAAGGATCCTTTCGTCAATGTTCTTGTCGATGGACGGATCCTCTTCCGCCAGTTTGCCCAATTCGACAAGAGAAATGTTCTTTTCGGCAGCAAGCTCTCTGAAAATCTTTCCGAAGACAACTGCCTTCAGTCCGAGTACCTCGGAGAGCCTGTTACAGGCAGTGGTCTTCCCGGAACCGGGAGGACCACTGATTGTTATCCTCATGCGACCCCTTTCGCACTTTCCTCGGCTTCGATCTCAGCAAGGCGTCTTCTGAACTGGTAAGTCCTTACGAGCCTCATCACAATCTGTCCGATGGGGATACTGATTAATGAGTAAATCAGAATCCACGCGGGAAGTACGTATACGGCGTTAAGATCGACACCGGCACCTGCAGATATCATCGACCAGGGAACGCTGATTAAGCTCATTCCGTTCATCGTGACACTTACGAAGTACCTCACCCACAGGAACATCGGGATGACGATGATCATGGTTACGGGCATGGTTTTCATCATTTTGTTGCTCGATTCCATGGTCTTCGCCATCACCATAGGCTGCATTTCCATCAGCTTTTTGAGTTTGTAGGTGTTGTTGTCCAGCCTTGCCTGACGCAGTTCCTTGTTGAACGCGGTACTGTACGCCTGTGACTTCTGCTGACTGATGGTGTCCATCATCAGAGTCCTGATGATTGTGGAAATCACAATCATGACCGTACCTGCGAGCATAAGAGTCACCACAGGCCACTCTCCGTTGAAGTCGAGGAACTGGAACACATAGTTCAGTAATTTACCGATTACGTGTTCGCTTCCGTCTATCCAATAGAGTACCATGATCATCATCATCATGATGAGCATGGTCCACATGCCCTTCATATCGGGCATGGGCATGTTCTCGGGTGACTGCTGACCGCCAGGCGCTGCCATCTTACTCTCCTCCGAAGAATCCCCTCAGTACGGGGTTCATCTCCATCATCTGTTCCTTACCCATCGCTTCGTAGAAGTGGATCAGAATACCTACTGTAAGCAGAACTCCTGTTCCGCTTGCGTTACCGGTTGTACCCACAAGGTCTGCGAATGCCGCCAGAGCACCGACGATGGCACCCGACATAACTGTCACGGCGGGGATGTATCTCTCGAGCACCCTTTCGAGCACACGGGGATCGCGACGGAATCCGGGAATCTGCATTCCGCTCTTCTGGATCTGAGCCGCGACCGACTTCGGACCGAGGTTGGTCGTGTCTACCCAGAACTTAGCGAACAGCACAGAACCGAGAATCATAATGGACACATAGATCACTACGCGCATAAGGTTCATCAGCGGACTGTGGATATTGCCGCTTGTACCGGGTGACAGAATGGGTACCAACCAATCTGTAATACCCGAAGGTGCAGAAAGATACCATGCCAATCCGCCTGCCGCCTGTGTGCTTGACGACTCGAAATAACCGATGTATGAGTTATGACCCAGCAGGGGTATTCCGCTCAGCAGATCGTTGCTGTAGAACAGCAGTGCGAACATGCTGATGTTAGCCAACAGTGCGGACATAAGGATGACCGGAATGTTACTTGCGTAGATGAGCTTAATCGGATATCTGCCTCTGGCACCGCGGGCGTTACCGTGTGACAGCGGCAGTTCGATACGGGTCGACTCCAGATAGGCGACAAGCAGGAAGATTACCAACGTACCCAGCAATGCAATCACGGGGTTTGGCTGCGATAGGAACATAATTTCATATCCCTGGCTGCTCAGCTCTGCGGGTGTGCATGTTGCGAGAATGTAGATAACCTTCGGAATTGTACCTGCCGGAGGATTGCTCAGGCTGTATGCCGTACCCGATGTGATAGGATTCCAGTTCAGGGTTCCCGTAAACAGGGCCTGAGCCACTCCTGCGGCGATGAACAGTGAGATACCGCTTCCGATACCCCATTTGGAAATCACCTCATCCATCAGGAACAGTACGTACGATCCCAGTGCAATCTGAAGGACAATCAATGCCCTTGCACCGCCGGCACCGACGGCACCCTCGAAGGATGCCGACGGCACCAGGTATCCGAATACCTGAGGAACGGATTCAAAGAGGATCATGACTATGACCAGCAGCTTGAGTACCGACTGGTAGCAGCCTTTGTCCTCTTTGTTTGTGAGGTCGAGTTTGATGATCTTGGCACCGACGAATAATTGCATAATGATCGAAGCCGTCACGATCGGTCCGATACCGAGTTGCATCAATGTACCCGACGCACCAGCCATGATCGTCCTGTACTGGGCAAACAGGTCGAGTGCCTTGGTCTGATCCAGACCGTAGACACTGACGTTTGCCATGAAGAAGTACACGACGAGTACGACGACTACCCACATCATCTTCGTCCTGAAGTGCACATGCCCTTCGGGACGCTTCACTGCGGGCAGCCTGTCGGAAATGGGCTTGACCTTATACAGTAAGCTTTTCGTCTCTTCTGCCATATCTCATTCTCCTCTCATTCTTCCGATTCTTCTTCGTCGAAACCGACGACGGATCCGCCTGCCGCTTTGATCTTCTCAACAGCGGCTTCGGATGCCTCGGCTACGGTGACGTTTGCCTTGACGGCAATGTTACCGTTTCCGAGGAGCTTGTCTATTCCGGCCTCTGTGAGGTTGACGTCATAGACATCGCCGTTTTTTGTTGCAAATCCGAGTGCCACGAAGCGCTCGATCTGCTCGTTAAGTTCTTTGACATTAAGGGTGCTGTTTGCGGAAACAGTGCACTGAGGCCTCTTGAATCCGTGGTGTCCGAAGTACTCCGAGTGGTTTGCCTTGTCGTTCTTCAGCATCTGGATCTTCTTGGTCTTGGAGTAACCGGCCATACCGTGTCCTCCGATGATACCTGCTCCCCTTCCGGACTTCTTACCGCGTCCGTGTGTCCTTGAACCCCTGAATTTTCTTGTTCTGCTAGGCATGTTTTACACCTCAGAGCATCCTGGCGATGAGATCGTTGATCGCTTCGCCCCTGTAACCGAGTGCACCGCCGTTCTTCCATGAGCGCTTGTTGCCCTCATATCCCTTGATAGGGGGGTGGAGACGGAACACGGGTTTGATTCCGTTGTTCTTGACATTCGCTTTGAACTCATCTGCGAGGATGGCTTTTGCCATCTCCTCGGGCGTCTTCACGAACTCGTTGTCGCCGAGCGTCTCATCGTTGATGGGCTCGTCTCCCTCGAGTCTTCCGCGGACCTTGATCATGTTGATCAGGGTCTCTTCGTTGATTTCTCCCCAGGTGATGTAGTCCTTTGCCTTCTGGAGCATACCCTTCATTGCATCGTTCTCGGGGATAACCACGCAGTGGTTTACCCTTGTGAGTCCGAGGAGGGTCATGGTGTGGTCGATGTCGTAGTTGACATCGGGCTGTCCGCGTACACGAATAACTGCATATGCCATTTTCATTCCTCCATGGAGTCGACGTCGGTTTCCTGAATGGTGAGACCGACAGGTCCTGACACGATGTTCTGCTTCTGTGCCTGTTCGTCTGTGACCCTCATGGACGATGTCATCCTGAGTGCCTCGAATGTCGCGAGTGCATAGTTGACCTTCGTCTTGGTGTTACCCCTGGCGAATCCCCATGCATCCTTGACACCTGCGAGTGTGAGCAGGCTCTTTGCGACATCACCGACTGCGAGTGTGATTCCGCGCGGTGCGGGCTTGAATGTCACTTCGACTGAACCGCATGTTCCGTGTACCTCGAAAGGCAGCGAGTGAGGCTGCTGACAGCCGCATTCCCAGGAACCGCATCCTCTCTTGATCTCAATGATGTTGAGTTTTGCGTTGTCGATAGCTTTCCTGATCGCGGGACCGACTTCTTTTCCTTTTGCCCTTCCGATTCCGATGAAACCGTCGCCGTTTCCGACGATACAGGTGACAGCGAACCTGACCCTCCTTCCGGAGTCGGTCATCCTCTGTACCATGTTCAGATCGATAACCTCATCCTGAAGCTCAGGAAGAAGGATATCCACGATCTGGGGTTCGCGGAGCGGGAGTTTTGTGGCAAGAGCGTCGCTCATTGTGGTGATCTCTCCGTTGAGGACCATCTGTCCGAGTCTTGTCTTAGGGACCCAGTCTGCCATTTTACTCAGCCTCCATCTTTTCTTTTACTGCAGCTACGAGTGCTGCGATGCTCTCATCGATGTGCGCACCGTTCAGCCTGTCCTCCTCGGGGAGAACATCTTCGCCGTGGGGTACTTCGAGACCGGCATCGCACATTCCCGCGACTGTTGCGAAGAGAACTCCGCCGTGTTTGGGTTTCTGCATACCGATATCGAGGACTGCGTACTCGATTCCTTCTTTAACTGCTCTCTTACCGACAAGGTATCCTGTGAGGTATGCCGCAGGTATGTTGGAACAGGATTTGTCCCAGCCGTACTTTGCGAGCTCTTTGGATGTTGCTGAAACAACGACCTTGTCTCCTTCCATTCCGAATTCCTCGAACTGGATGTTCACGTTCTTGTTGGATCTCCTGACGACTGCCCTGAGCTCTTCTCCTCTGAGGAGTTTGCGGCGGGTGTAGTAGTTGGTGCGACCCTCTCTTCTTCTGCGGAACGCGACGTTGTATCTTGGTCCTGTTGCCATCAGTTCTCCTCCTCCTTCAAGTGTCCAGCGTTGGCCATGTGCATTCTAAGGTTCCTGCGGTTCTTGTAGACGCCTCCCTTAGCCCTCCTGTAGTACAGTCTGTATACAGAAGGTGTGATCTTTCCGTCCGCACGGAGCTGTTTGAGCTCGTCACGGATGGGCCTGATTGTGGAGATCCATCTCCTCTTGTCAGGCACACGTGCGTTGTCGGTACCTTTCCTGCTTCCGGGTCCTTTCCTCTTGCCTTTGGCTTTCTGGCCTTTGACATATCTGATCCTTCCGTAGGATGTTCCTGCCTTTGCTTTCGCTTTGATGGTTCCGGATGCGATGGCTGTACGGATATCCGCACGGGTGATGCACTCGGCGACGTCCTCGATCTTGTCGGGGTCGATCCATACTCTGTTCTCACCGCATTTGAGAATCTCCGCTGCCATTCTTTTCTGGTTCTTGAGATCCATGTTCACACCATCCTGTTGAGGACCCTGATTCCGAGTTCATCCGCTTTTGCCTGGATGTCGATCCTCTTCTTTGTTCCGACTGTTCCGCCGATGCGGACTGCCTGTACGCTTGCGTCGATGCCCTCGAGTCCGTCTACGTTGTAGACGATGACCTCTTCGAATCCCGACGGGTGAAGTCCCCTGACCGATGCCGGTCCGCGGTATCCGATGTCGACCATGTGCGTGCGTCTCTTGAGGTGTCTTCTCATCTTTGAGTGGATACCCCTGGGCTTTCTCCAGCCGTCTCCGAGCTTGGAGTATCTGAACCATTCCTGTCTGTGGAATGCGGGCCTGCGGCCGCTGATGAGCGCCCTCTTGGCGAGACCGTCTGCCGTTTCATCCGAAATCTTGGCTTTGATGGAGGGGACGTATGCCTTGGGTTCATCCACGACTTCGACCTTCTCCTCGGTCTTCTTCGCCTCTTTCTTGGCTTCCTTCTTGGCCTCTTTCTTAGGCTCCTCTGCATCTCCCTCGACGAGTGCTTTCCACTTCATCGCGGTCTTGGGACCTACTCCGGAGAGAGACTTGATGATTTCTTTCACCTTGCTCTCATCGTTCAGAGCTGCGGAGAATTCCTCTACGGTCTTGATTCCGATGGACTCGAGTTCGGCGATGTTCTCGTCTTTGAGTCCGGGGAAGTCTTTGAAACTCTTAACGCTCATTCTCTCACCTTGTGGGATTTCTTGATGACATAGATTCCGTCCTGGAAGACCCTCTTATCGAATCCTCCTCTGGATGTTGCCCTCTCGATGTTGGCGGAGGTCTGTCCGACCGCCTCTATGTCGATTCCTTCTACTGTGACGTCCGCTCCGCTGACCTTCACCTTGCATCCGCCGACAATGTTGGCGAAACGGGGTGCATGGCCTCCCATGTAGTTGTCGATCTCGACTCTGTCTCCCTTAACAGCTACCTTCATCGGGAAGTGCGAGAACACGACCTTGAGCTCATAGAGGTAACCCTCTGTGACTCCCCTGACCATGTTCCTCACGTGTGCGTGGAATGTTCCGACCATAGCTTTTTCCCTGATGGTCGGGAATTCACACGAAACGTGTACGTTGCTTCCGTCGATGGCAACAGATACGCTGGGATGCGCGAAGTTTCTGCTCAATTCGCCCTTAGGTCCTTTGACCTTCAGGACATTACCGTCCATTGTGACGGTAACCCCATCCGGGATGGCGATGGTGCTTACGATTTTCCCTGCTATTGTCATCTATATACCTCAATATACGAACGCTAACAATTTTCCTCCAACGCCGAGTTCTTTGGCGCTGGACTGAGTAATCACTCCTGCTGTGGTAGTCAGGATAAGGACTCCGAAGTCCTGTGCGGGAAGGTACCTGGCCTCGAATTTCTCGAGATCAGCTGCCTTGACCGAGTACCTGGGCTTGATAACACCGCAGTTGTTGATCGCTCCTTTCATCATGACACGGAATTTTCCGGCCTTGCCGTCTTCGATGTACTCGAACTGGTTGATGTAACCGTTGTCCTGCATAACCTTCAGTACACGACCGATAAGTTTCGAGGACGGTTCGATGATGCACTCGCTCTGACCGTTCTCCGCGGCATTCTTCATAACTGACATTGCGTCATTCAATGGATCGTTCTGCATCTTCTCACCTCACGAATATTTCTTGAATCCCAGCTCAGGGGCCATCTCTCTGAAGCACTGACGGCAGAGGTGCATTCCGTACCTCCTTATGATACCTCTTCTGCGTCCGCAGCGTGTGCATCCTACGGACCTTCCGAACTGTTTCTTTGGCTTCATTCAATCACCTTGACACTGAAGTTGTCTTTCATGTACTGTATCGCTTCGTCACGCTGGACACGGTGTGCCTTGGGGATCCTCCTCTTGAGGAGCATCCTCTGCGTGATCCTGTTTCCGGTCCTCCTGAGGACGACGTTGACATCCATTCCGAAGATACCGATTTCGGGGTCGTATTTCATTCCCTCGAAGTCAGTGTAATCGGTGATACCGAACGACATGTTGCCCTCTTTGTCGAAGGAGTATTCGGGAACACGCATCTCACGGATGACGAGTGCTTTCTTGATGAAGTCGGCTGCTTTGTCTCCCCTGAGGGTGACTTTGCATCCGAGAGGCATGCCGACACGGATTCCGAGATCCCTGTTGACTGTCTTGGAGACTGTCTGGATAGGCTTCTGGCCTGTGACCATCTCAAGGACTTTGCATGCTTTGGTGAGCCTCTCGCCGGCTTCGCCGACACCGATGTTGACGGTGACCTTCTCGACGTGAACATCCCTGGGGCTGCTCATTCGGATGCCTCCGGCAGTTTGATGGCGGG
>CAZDCU010000006.1:17929-27036 GCA_964504055.1 uncultured Methanomassiliicoccales archaeon | reverse complement strand
CGCCGTTTCCGATGACGAAAACGTTCTTCTTGACAGTCTCTGTTCCGTCTGCGAACTTCACGATGTTTGCGGATGCATCTTTCGTGACGATGTACTCGGAGACGGTGTTTGTCAGACCTGCGTGCTGTCCGCTTGTGATGAGTGCGAAGGCATCCTTACCGAGCGTGTATGCTTCGAGGATTTCCTGTGTGGGCACTGCAATCTTGAGGACATCGCCTGTCTTGTACTCGTTCTTGTCAAGAATGACATTCCTTCCGTCGCTGAGGTTGAGCTGGATTTTTCCGCCTGCGACCTTGGTCTTACCCTCGATCCTGCAGAGTTTCCATGCTGCCTCATCCTTGGAAACAGGGACGATTGCGAGTTTTCCTTTGTCTGAAAGGACGACGCGGAAGTAGAGATCCATCTTGGGGATCGCAACCGCATCCATGAGTCCGACAGGTGCCTTTACGCTCCTTACGGGCTTTCCGTCGACGAGGAGGTCACGGTTGGCGACGATCCTCTTTGCTTCCCTTGCGGTGTCACAGATCTTGATCATGTCCCTGAGCAGGAATACTGCGGGGATACTGTTCTCGACCGAGTGTGAACCGGGGCGCTGTTTTGCTGTCCAGATGCTGACCTTCCTCTTGATGGGCCAGGACCTGGGTGCATTCAATCTCTTCAAGTGGTCGCTCATTGTTTAGCCCCCTTTCCTCTCTTGAGTGCATCCTTTCTCCATGCATCGTCAAGGTTGAGCTTGGTGATGACGACATTGGATGCGTGTACGGGACGTGCGACTGCGGTGTTGTCAGCCTGGTTGATGGTGACTCCCTCGATCGTGATACGTCCTTCGTCAGTCATGACTCCGATGACCTTTCCCTCTGTTCCGCGGATGCCTTCGCCGCCGCGGAGCACGAGAACGGTGTCACCGACACAGACACGTGCGGAGCGTTTTCCGTACTCCTTCTGGAGGTCTGCGCTCAGGTGCGAGGAGAGCATTTTTCTCTTGACGTGGGTCGGTGCGTTTGCGCGCATCTTCCTCTGGTTCCTTGCTTTACTGCTTACCATTTCCCACACCTCACACAATCACACTGGCTGTCGCTGCGATACGGGGCCACCTTTCGGCTGCTTCCCTTGCAACGGGGCCTTTGATGTCTGTTCCTTTGGTCTCACCGGTATCTGTGGTGATGACCGCTGCATTGTCCTCGAAGAAGACCATTGTTCCGTCCGGGCGTCTCATCGGGCGTCTCTGACGTACGATGACTGCGAAGACGATCTGTCTCCTCATCTGGGGGGTACCTTTCTTCACCGATGCGATGACCATGTCGCCGACACCTGCCGAAGGAACACGCCTTGCGACACCGTGGTATCCGGGCACGGTAATGATTTCGATGACTTTGGCACCTGTGTTGTCGATCACATTGATCTCGGAGCCGTTCTGAAGGCCTCTTGTCTGGTTTCCGGCAATTCCCTTCATTTCACTCCCTCTTCTCGACAACGACGAATGAGACCGTCTTGCTCAGCGGGCGGCATTCCATGATCTTCACTTCATCGCCGACCTTGAGTTCGAAGCAGGCGGGTGCGTGCACCGTGTACCTGCTGGTCCTCTTCTCGTACCTTTCGTATTTCTCCTGATATTTCAGGTAGTTCTTCTCAACCACCGCGGTCTTGTCCATCCTGACGGAGACGACTGTTCCCTCGATGATCTGTCCCCTTACCGGCAGTGTACCGTGGAAGGGACAGTTGGGGTCATTGCATTCCGCCTTAGGGGGGTTGACATTGATTCCGATATTTCTTGCTGTCATGTTGTTCACCTAACCTTCTTTATTCTGTCTTCTGGTCGGTGTTGTATATCTTTACCTTTAACGACGAATTCCTTGCCTTCATATGTGAACCTGAATTCATTGCCTGGTTTGGGTACCATTCTCTCAGTTCCGGCCGAGTCGATGGTGAATGTGTTCTTCGTCTCGTCGACAACTACGCCGGACAAACCAGAGTAGCATGGTGCTGACAGCACTTCCACATCCAATCCAATGAATTCCGTTCTCATGAAATCACGAGTATTCATCTTACCTTACTTCCGTCTTGAAGCCCATCTCCTCCAGTACGGCTTGCACTTTTCTTTTGTGATCGCCCTGGAGTTCTATGCGTCCGTCTTTGGATGTTCCGCCGGCGGCGCACTTGTTCTTCAGCTTCTTGGCCAGATCGTTGATGTCGATGGAACCGTCATCGATTCCGTCGATCACCGTAACGACCTTTCCGTACCTACGGCTATCCACCGAGATCCTCACGGACTGGGACTCGCGTGCGATTTCCTCGCACATGCAGAGTTCCTTCGGCAGGCCACATACGGGGCAGATCTCCGTCATCAGAGCTCTTCCTCCTCCTTCTGGACAGTGAGGATGCGGGCGATGTCGGTCCTGATGGAGCGGATTGCGCCGGGGTTGGCCGGTGCTCCGCCCAGGGAGGACACGCCTCTCTCATGCATGAGCTCTTCCCTAAGCTCTTTGAGCTTCTGGTTGCGCTCATCGGCACTCATGTCTCTTATTTCGGAAACTTTAAGTGCCATCTCACTCCGCTCCTGCGTTCGCCGAATCCTCGGCTTCCTCTGCTGCAGTCTCCTGGACTTTCGAGGGTGCTACGTAGCCTTCCTCGAAGATCTGGGGGAGAACAGCCGCTGCCTCAGTCCTTCCGAGAACTGTGGTGTCTGCGGGCAGTTTTGCGTTGGGTTCCATGATCTGAACGGTGACTCCGATGACTCCCATCTTCAGTTTTGCCACAGCGTATCCGTGGTCCATGAAGTTGGCTTTCGGTTCACCGCAGAACTTGATGTTACCGTCCTTGAACTTCTCGGTTCTGTGCCTCTGACCTGTGAGCTTTCCGGCGATGATGATGTAACATCCCTTTGCACCGGAGTCCATGATCCTGCGGACGGACGAGTGTCCGGCTCTTCTGAAGTGCCATCCTCTCTCGAGAGAGAATGCCAGCTTCTCCGCCATGATCTGGGCGTTGAGGTTGGGGTTGGCGACTTCCTGAACCTCTATCTGGGGGTTCTCGAAGCCGAACTGGTCCTCGATTGCTGTTGTCAGGTTCTTGATTGTCTGACCTTTCCTACCGATGACGAGACCGGGGCGCTCCGTCGTCAGGATGACGCGTGTTCCCATGGGCGTCCTCTGTACGTCGAGTCCGCCGAATCCGGCACGGCTTACCTCTTTCATGAGGTACTCTTTGAGGAGAACCCTGCGGATGTTCTCGGCAACGAATCTTCTTTCTGATGCCATTTCACTCTACCTCCTCAATGATTATCTCGAGGTTGACTGTCTCCTGATTCCACTGGGTCGCCCTTCCGTGTGCCCTGGGCATGTGTCCGGGTGTGACCCTTCCCCTCGAAGCTGTGATGGTCTTGATGACCATGTTGTCTTTCGAGAGTCCTTTGTACTCTGCGTTTGCGACAGCGCTGTTAAGGACGTTGAGTGTTGCCTCTGCGACCTTCTTGGGGTACCTTCCGGGACCTACTCCGGGCTTGTGCGAAACGCGCTTGTTGTATCTCCTGAGCGGAACGGGTGTCTTGACCGCGATGATGCCTTCGAGAACCTGAATGGCTCTGTCGACTTTCATTCCGCGGATCATGCCGCATACTTCGCGTGAAAGCTTGGGTGAGATAGGCATCTCTTTACCCAGTGCTTTCGCGGAGTTCTCGGGGTTTGAATCTGCTGTGTATCCTTTCAACTCAAACACCTCACTTCAACGGCATGAATTTCGAGGACCTTGTTGCACCGACTCCGGGTCCGGAGTGCACAGGCATCTTCCTTGTGATGACGAACTCACCGAGGAAGTGTCCGATCATCTCGGGCTTGATCTCAATGTCCTTGAATTCCTTTCCGTCATAGATGCTGACGGTCTTTCCGACGAACTGGGGTATGATGGGCAGGTCCTTGCGGTGTGTCCTTACGGCTGCTCCTCCGACCTCAGCGTTTTTGAGGTTGTCGAAGAGCACCTGCTGCTCATAGTTCAGTCCGCGCATGTATGTTCTCCTTGATCTCGAAGGCATGAGTCCGATGACTTCGTCGAAGTTCATCTCGAGAAGTTCTTCCAGGGTGTAACCGCGGTAAAGGAACTCCTTCTTCCTCCTTGCCTGGATCAAGCTTGCCTTCTTCCTGGACTTTCTCCTGGAAGCTTTTGCTGAACCCATTATCTTAGATTTTCCCATTTGAATCACTTCTTGCTCTTCTTCTTAGGTGAGAGACGTCCTACCTTCTGACCAGGCCATGCGTTGCGGCTCTTGGTGCTCGGTCCGCCGATGTGCGGGTGGCTTCCTCCACCATGGGGGTGATCAACTGCATTCATTGCTACTCCGCTCACGTGGAAGTGTGCCTTGGACCTCGATCCGAGTGCGTGGCACTTCTTACCTGATTTTGCGAACGGCTTGTCTGCCCTTCCGTTACCTGCAACGATACCGACCGCTGCACGGCAGTTGGGGTTGAACTCTTTGAGGGATCCCGACGGCATCTCGACGATGACGACTGCTCCTCTGCTGACAACAGTACCGGATGCGCCTGCGACTTTGATGTACTTGCCTCCGTCTCCGGGCTGTGCCTCCACATTGTGGATGGATGTTCCTTCGGGGATAGCTGCGAGTGCCATGATGTTTCCGGGCTTTGCATCGGACTGTCCGACGACGACCTTCTGACCGACCGACATACCCTCTGCTGCGAGCTGGTAGTCTTTCTGTCCGCCGTAGTCGATGACTGCGAGGGGTGAGGTCCTTCCGGGTGCGTGAATGATGTCTAAGATGACACCCTCTCCGTTGCTCATTGCAGGGAGCCTGATGTCGTCGACGTGTCTGTGGCTGGGTGAACGGTACTGGTTACCGCCTGCTCCGCGCCTCTGCGTTCTCAATCTCTTTGCCATGTTCACTCACCTTCAGAATACTCCGACTCTCATTCCGACATCCTCAGCCGAGTAGCCTTCAGAGAGTTTGATGATCGCATGCTTTCCGTCCTTCTGGATCCTGGTCCACACTTTGTCGACCTTGACCTCGAAGCGCTCTTCAAAGACTGTCTTGATCAGTGCTTTGTCCGCATCTCTGTGGACGAGGAACTCGATCTTGTTTCCGTCTTTGTAATCCTGTGTGGGTGTACCGCCGATGGCGTTCATTGCCTTCTCTGTTACGAAGGGTCTGATAAGAACATCGTTCTGCTTCACTGTGTCCACTCTCCGATCTTGGCTATGGCCGATTTGGTGTAGACGGTGAGCCTACCTGCATCTCCTCCGGGTGCGAGCACCGCTGCGTTGATGCTGTTGACTGTCTCGACCTGTACACCGGGGAGGTTCGCCGCACCTTTGACAACGGGTGCTTCTTTCTCTGTGATGACGAGAAGTATCGACACAGGTGTGCGGTACTTTCTGTTCCTCATCTTACCCCTTCCTGCACGGATCTTGGTTCCGTCTTTTGCACGGTCGACATCGTATGCGATTCCGATCTTCTCGAAGAGATCGTAAACCTCGGATGTCGCCTTGATATCCTGTACTTCATCCTCTATTACAATAGGGAATGAAACTGCATCGTCGAACTGGTGTCCGCGTGCTTTTACACACTCTGCGCAGGCTGTTGCCGCGAGTGCGGATTTGCGTGCGAGAATGCGCTCTTTCTGGTTGACCTTAAGTGACCAGTTCTTCTCGGGTACCGGCGGGTGTGCCCTGCGTCCGGAGACGTTGTTGGGTGACTCCGTTGCTTTGCTTCCGTCGTGGATACGCTGTACACGTGCGGTACCGCGTCCCTTACCCCATGTGCTCACGGAGTGCCTCATACCGGATCTTGCGCCGGGTCCGTAGGGCTGCCTGCCGTTGGCTGCTGCCGCAAGAACCGCTTTCTTGATCAGGTCGGGCCTGTAAGGTGTCTCGAAGGCCGCGGGTACATCGATTTTACCTGCGACGTCTCCCTTGACTGAATAAACATTTGTCTGCATCTAACTCATGCCCCCTGCTTGGATGCCGTGGAAACATAGGTAATGTCCGAGACATCATTGACATTCTTGGGTGCCCTGGTTGCATCTCTGAGCCTGACGAGCCTCTTCGTGGGTCCGGGAACCGAGCCGTGAACGAGGACGTATGTGCTTACGACATCGCCGTAGTTGACGAATCCGCCCTTGGGCGTAATCTCTGAACCCTCTGCTCCGATCTTCATGAGCTGCTTGTTGAACTCTGTCCTCTGGTGGTATCCCATCTGACCGGATCCGGGAACTGTGCTCCTGACGTATCCGGGTCTCTTAGGACCGAGGTTGGCGATTCCCCTGCGGTGTTTGCTGTTCTTGTGCGAGAGAAGTTTGACTCCCCAGCGCTTCGTAACACCCTGGAATCCCTTACCTTTTGTCACTGCGACAACATCGACGAGTGTTCCCTCTGTCGCGAAGTCGTTGATCGTGACATCCTTACCGAGAAGACCTTTTGCGAACTCGAGCCTCTCATCGATGCTGCCTCCGCCGATCCTGAGCTCCATGACATCGGGGACCTTCTTGGGTACTCCCTTGACCATCTTGGGCTGGGTGTAGGCGATGACGCGGACATCGTCGACATCGACACCGTCGTATTTTGCGAACGATGCTTCGTCGTGTGCTTTCGGGACGTTGAGGCGCTTGTCGAGCAGGGGATCGAGATCCTTTGCCCAAACTTCGCCTGCGGTCTTGAGTCCGTAGATCGTGTTCTCGTAGAGCCTTACTGCTGCTACCTTCATCGGGGGAACTTCGAGTACCGTAACGGGTACCTGGACTTCCATTCCCGATGTTGTTGTCTTCGCACGCTTGTCGACTATGAAAGCGTGTGTCATACCGGCTTTGTATCCGGCGAATCCCTGGATCTTGGGTGCTCCTGAAATCTCAGGCCAAGAATCAAGGCGGGGTGTCTGCGACTGGGCTCTCTTCCTGGGGCCGTACGCGCGTGATCCCTTCTTTGGACGTCTCCTTTGTGGCATATTTCACATCCTGCGAGAGTATCTTCGCTAATCTCGCATAGTCGATTTCAACGTCTAATCCTCGACCGTGACACCGCGTCCACATCTCGATAAAAATCGACATGAGACCTGGATATGGGTTGCATCTGCATTGCCCGATGTGTCTGGTCGAACATCTTGCGTATTAATCTAAAGGGTCGTAAACCCACGTCGTATATAAAGGTGTCGCAAATAGATTACCTTATTTGCGCGTGTAATAAAAGGGAGGGGGACGCCCTCAGAGCGTCCCTTCTTTGGCCTTTTTCTGAGCCCTCTTCATACGGGCTTTTGCATCGAATCCGGTGGCCTTTTCCGCGAATACGTTGAGCTTCCTCTTGCTGTCGAGGATCTCCTCGTCCGTCATAGGTCCGGACCTCGTTGCGGTGGCGATGTCCATCTTGTCTTTGGAGACGATTTTGACCTCGATACGGGTCATAACTCCGTACTCTGACACATACACATCGCCTTCGGTTTTGACGTTACCGAAAACCTCTTTCATCAGACCGGGAAGGGCATCGCCTTCGATCTTTTTGAACCAACCTCTCTTGATGTCGTAATCCATCCCATCACTTCCTTATCATCAGGTCGCTGCCGAATCCCCTGTCGAGATCGGCTGCAGTACCCAGAATAGACTCCGAGAGAATATAATTTTTCCATCTCCCGATGCACTCGCAGGTAACGTCGAGATCTCTGATATCCTGACTGAACGAGAACCTCTCGATTGCTTCCAATGCTTTCTGATCGCATTCTCCGCAGTTGTGGACACCTCTCTGACTTCCTCCTCCGGAAGGCGAGGACATCAGCCTGGAATTAACTGTGCCAGACAACTGTCTGAACACTTCAATCAAAGACCAAATCCACGGAGGTCTGTAATCTCCTCTCTTCCATATTCTTTCCACGACTGTGCCTTTCTGCACGTTGACGGGGTTGATTGAGATTTCATCCGAAAACGGATCCGCGAATCTTGCCGAAGCGACAGCGGAATCGATTGCGACGCGTTCCTGCATGAACAGAGGTTTCAGAAGAAGATACGAACGGATCATCAGTCCTGCGTCTTTCGCGTCGGTTGCGACCCTTTTGATATCATCGGGTGTGAATCCTTTTCTGATGCTCTTCTCCATAACGAGAGGATCGGATGACTCAAGACCCAGTGCAATGGTTACACTCGAAGGTAACGTAGAGATAACATCTTTCGTGATGAACTCCGGACGGCTCTCGAAGAGGATACGTTTGCATGAAGAGAACTCATCAAAAATCCTGTCTCTTACCTCAACGGGAATCTCGTTTGTATCCAGGAAACTCCCGGACGTATAAATCTTGACGAAAGGTTCGCCCTTGTAACGTGATAACATTTCGTCTACCTGGCTCATAAGGTTCTCGGTTGTTACGTCGTGCAACGATGCGGTACGGTATCCGCACATTGTGCATCCTCCGCCGTTCTTCGCCCATACGCATCCGTTGGTGCGCATAATGGCAACCATAGCATTCGAAACCTCTCCGCCGACGACGTCCTTTTCCTTCCAGAGCGTCTCCAATCCGTCCGGTCTTCTCTCTTTCATCTGCCGGTGTATCCCCCTCTTTCTTATTAATGTCGCGCACACGACCATAACCTATATATCAGTCAGCCGGATGAACAACCAGGAATGCCTATGGCAAAGAAGATCATTGTAATCGGATCCGGTGCTGCCGGAATGACTGCGGCTTCTGCCGCAAGGAGACAGGATCCGTCGGCTGACATCACAGTATTCACCGAGGACGAGCACATCTCGTACTCCCCGTGTGTCATCCCCTGGGCCATCGAAGGAAAGGCCACATGGGAAAGCATCATCATGCACGATCCTTCGTACTACGAGAAGGAGAGGAACATCAAAGTCCTCACGAAGACATCCGTCACGGAAGTAAACGGCGACGAAAAGAAAGTTGTTGCAGACGGAAAAGAGTACACATACGATTCGCTGGTTGTCGCAACCGGAGGAACCGTATTCATACCCCCGGTACCCGGAAAGGATCTGGAGAATGTTTTCGTTGTAAGAACAATCAACGACGGTAAAGCGATTCAGAAAGCTCTGAAAGATGTGAAGACTGTCGTAATCGGAGGAGCGGGTGTCATCGGATTGGAAATGGCTCTCGCTCTGAAGAATGC
>CAZDCU010000006.1:0-17829 GCA_964504055.1 uncultured Methanomassiliicoccales archaeon | reverse complement strand
ACCATCCCCAAGATGCTCGGATTGGATATCGGACAGTTGGGAGCGGTTGCGGTATCCCCGACAATGCAGCCCTACAGAAGAGGAAGACTCGTTCCCGATGTTTTCCTTGCGGGAGATGTCGTTCAGTGTCAGTCCGCTATCCTCGCAGGACCTACAATGAGTCAGTTGGGTTCGTCTGCCGTAAGACAGGGACTGATTGCAGGTGCAAACGCAGCAGGTGCAAACAAATCCGCAGGTCCCGTCGCAAGTCCGTGGGTCAGCGTAATCGGCGAAATGCAGATTGCGGGAACGGGAATGTCGCAGGGTCTCGCTTCATGGTACGGTGTTAAGACCGTCGAAGGAAAAGCAACGGGACTTACACGCGCAAGGTACTATCCCGGAGGAAAAGAGCTTACAGTCAAGGTTCTCGCAGACGAATGCTCGCACAGAATTATCGGTGCGCAGATTATCGCAGGCGAGGATGCAACAGGCCGTATCAACTGGCTCACCGAGGCTGTAATCGACGGTATCACCGCGGAAGACTTCTCGGTACGTTCCGAGAATGCGTACTGTCCCCCCACATCCATGGTAAGAGATGTAGTACTCACAGCAGTGGACAACCTCTGCGAGAAGCTGAAGAAGCACTGATACTATGGAATACCGTGAGTACAAGGACATCTACAACCGTCTGAATACGCTTGAAGATGTCGAAGAACTCAAGAGAGAAGGATACGACTTCAGATTCGCGGAAACGCTCTACACTCAGAAAATGAGCAGAGACGTGAAGAGAAGATTCTACGTTGTGAAGAACAACTCTTCCAAACTGCTCAAAGAGTGGAAGAAAGGAAAATCCATGATGGAACTGGCGAGGAAGTGGAACTTCCCGCCTATCCTCATGGCTATGTTCATCTTTTTGGAAGACGGTGCCAGCAAGAAAGAATTCTGGGAGTACATCAACGACCCCGATATCCTTACCGAAGAGGTTTCCGAGGAATTAAGAGAAGTGATCAAAAACGATATCATCTACTCTCCGGAAGGAAACGCAAGGCAGAGAGAAAGAGGAATCTGGGGAGAAACACTTCTCCACGAGTGGCTGGACGGACAGGGTATTACGTACCGTGTAGAAGACGATCTGAAAGGTGTGTATGAAAAAACACCCGATGCGTTATTGGACAAACCGATGATGTATCACGGCCACAAGATCTACTGGGTTGAAAGTAAAGCTTCATTCGGAGACAATACCGAATTCAAGTACAACTCAAGAAAACAGCTTATTCCGTACACGCAGATTTTCGGTCCCGGCGTTGTTGTTTATTGGACCGGATGTCTCGATGATCTTTCATGTCCCAAGGACGTTTACGTCAGAGACATTTCTATTTTGGACGATCATCTCGATTGGATTGAGGAAGAAGAAGAGGAGTGATCCTCTTCCCTCTTTTCCTTTACAGAGAATTCTCTGTTCCGAATTGTAATTTTGAGAAATCAGATGGTAGCGAGGAGTCGATTTGAACGACCGATCTCCGGGTTATGAGCCCGACGGGATATCCTGGCTACCCTACCTCGCTATGATTCCTCCTAACCTCAAGTCATATTTATATTTTTGTCGATTTCGGCGGTTCGGGTTTCCCGGGATCGGATGGGATAATTTATGTTCATTTTTAGCAGGATGCTGCAGAAAATGAACCTGTGTGAAGTTGTTGTGAGTTGATTGATGAGACAATAAATGACGAGATAAATGACAAGATAAAAACCGTGTACTGGGTATGCGAAAATGACAAGATAAATGACAAGATAAATGACAAGATAAATGACAAGATAAATGACAGGAAAATGTCCCAATAAATGTCCCAATAAAAATTCTATGCTGACTATGTAATTATTGTCTCAAAAATATCCCAATAAATGTCCCTTTAAATGTCCCGATAATTAGTCCGAAAAAATGTTTGCCGACCATATGATAAATGAGACAAAAAATGAGACAAAAAAATTATTTGCTGGCTATATGATGAATGAGACAATAAATGAGACAAAAAATGAGACAATAAACATCATAATTAACAGGCACGGGCAGCAATCATCGAAAAGAACAGCTGCCCATACCCGCGCAGAATGTCAGAGCAGACTTCTGAGATGCATTATGTCCTCGATCTTACCCTGAATTCTCACTCTCTTTGTAACGTAGGCTTTCATAGGTCTCAGAGTACCTTCGATGAGTGCCTGCATATCTTCGGGGGTGGTCGTAATGGTAATGTCGGGTTCGGATACCAGCTCAGGCTTAAATTCGCAGATGTCTGCGTGTTCCACCTTCATTGAGTATGTCTCGGTGCCGAGGTCGATGTTTACTGTCTTTACGATAGGTTCGACCTTTGCCCTTGCTTCCGGGTCCTTGGCCATTCTCCTGCGGAATTTGTCTATCATCCTTTGGATCTCCGGTTCCATGCTCAACGTATTCACCAGTCCGTAATGCGCGTATTCTTCGATACCATAAGTAGTTTTTTGACTGGCTCCCAGGAATTCCTTGTGTCCGGAGGTGCGGAACCGTTTTTACGAATCCACTGTGCGATGAAATCCATGGTTTTTTTATCGCTCGGATAACCGCTTCCTATGTCTGCACCCAGTTTTTCGGAGATTTCCCGAATCATCCTGTCACGGGTGACTTTTGCGATGATTGAGGCTGCGGAGACTACGGGGTAAGTGTCATCGGCTTTGTGTTTTCCAATGACGGTGTTACCTCCGGTGAGTGATGATAATTCCGAAGAAAATCTCATTTCGTTGACGTCGGGACAGTCCGCATAGACTGCCGTAACAGGTCTTTTCTTTACGGCATCGGCGAACATTCTCAGTTCTATTTCGTTGAGAGACATGGATGCCATTCTCTCGTCGATATCGGATGCGGATGCGATTATCAGAGAAACATCGTCTGCGGCTTCCATGATTTCATCATACATCTTTTCCCTTGCCTTGGGAGTGAGTTTCTTGGAATCTTTCACGCCTATTTCCTTAAGACGTGCGTCATCCGTAACAAAAAGCGCACATACAACCAAAGGTCCCATTGCAGGCCCTCTTCCGGCTTCATCCACTCCGCAGAACATTCCCGATGAGATACTATCGCCGTCGGTGTGATTGAAATAAACTACTTAAAAAGTTGTTGTCGAACCACTTCTTTATCTATATTAAGTAGTTTCACCCCGCATATGACACAAGTTTGCGATGTTCAGAACCGCAGGAACGAAGCAGGATTCGCTCTCACCAAGGTCGGTGTGACCGGCGTGAGGAAATTAGTTCACGTCAGCAGATCGGACGGACACCGCAACGAACCTTTGGTATGCAGTATCGATCTCTTTGTGGATCTTCCCGCGACGCAGAAAGGATCGCACATGTCCAGGAATCTTGAGGTTATCAGAGCCGTTGTTTCCGAATGTGTCGAAAAACCTACGACGGGAATCGAGGATCTTGCCGTCACTATAGGAAAGAACCTCCTTGTGAAACATGAGTATGCGGATTCTTCGAATGTGAGCATCGTGGCGGAGTACTTCAAAGACAACGTAACACCTCACGGAAAGGATACGACAGAAGTCTACAGACTCTACGGAAGTGCATGCTGCAAACGTAACGGTGAAGTTACGAAAACAATCGGAGTGGAAGCTGTCGGAATGACCGCATGTCCCTGCGCTCAGGAGAACGTTTCGCAGATTCTCCACTGTTCGGGAGAATGGCCTGTTATTACACACAACCAGAGGAATGTATGCACTGTGTCAATGACAATGGACGATTCCTGTTTTGTGGAAGCGGATGATTTGATCGACATCATCAATTCTTCGTTCTCTTCGCCTACGTTTGAGGTTCTCAAGAGAGACGATGAGGCAGCGGTTGTCATCAACGCACACAGGAACCCCAAATTCGTGGAAGATATGGTAAGAGACGTTCTGAAGAAGATTGTTGACAAATACACCGATCTTCCCGACAATGTGGGAATCGTCGTGAAGAGCGAATCGGAAGAATCCATTCACAAGCACAACGCATTCGCGGAGAGGTCTGCCGTATTGGGCGACCTCAGAAACTGATTAAAATTTTCTGAAAATAAGAAAAGTGTCATACGATGACATATCTCCCCCGTGAACGGGGGAGATGTATCATCATCAGAGAAGTGATTTTGCTTCTTCGGGATCGAGTTCGAGTGCTTTGAGCATGTACTCGAGAGCTTTCTTTGCATAAGGCGCCCTTGCTTTGGGATCTTCCATGATCTCCCCGTAGGATGCCATAACGTTGTTGAAGTACTCGACTGCGAATTCGGAGTAAAGTGTTGCGGATCTCGATTCGTCTGCTTCCGCCGCTTCGCAGAATGCTTTTTCCGCTTCGTCGTACTTGTTTATCGATATGCAGTAAAGACCGTATGACTCGTAGTAATCGCACTGGGGGTCAAGCTCTATGGCTTTGTTGTATGCTTCCGCAATCTCCTCGTTTTTGACCTTGGCACCGAACATACCGGATGCCATGTTGCCGCACTCGGCTTTGTAGTACCAGCATTCCGCACTGCCGGGGTTCTCGTCGCATAACTTCTTGAATGAGGAGTATGCCTTCTTGAAGTCACCCTCGTCCATGGCCTTCATACCGGCCGCCAATTTCTTCGAGATGTCATCTGCCATCGTTATCACCATTCGGTTAGGCAATCTTCATTATAAACCATTACGGTCGGGGATATGTATTCTGACATCTGTAAACGAAGAATGTTTGAGATGTAGTGACGAACGATGTTTTTCGTCGATTTTAATACGATATTCGTTATTTATATGTTAAATATCGTAGAAATCATACGTTTATCGTAAATACGCCTGTATTCATTTTATATATAGATAACGACACTAAGGAATCAGCTATTAACCAAGTGGTAAAATGTCAGTAGAAAAAATTACGAATCAGGCCGCTTCGAAGGTTAAGGGTATCGGGATTATCGTATTCCTGATAGCCGTAATCGTATTGGCCTTTGCATTCAAGCCCGAGGGAGGATTCGTCGGGACATGGTGGTCATTGGTACCTCCGTTCGTCGCAATCGCTCTCGCGCTGATATCCAAGGAAGTGTATTCCTCGCTGTTCGCAGGAATATTCCTAGGTGCATTGTTCCTGTCGGACTTCAATGTAGAAAAGACAATCAATTCCGTTACAGAAGGATTCACCGCTTCTCTCGCCGATTCCGGTCACGCAGGAATTCTGATTTTCCTTGTTGTATTGGGTGTTATCGGTGTGCTCCTCTTCAAGTCGGGAGGATCCAAAGCATACGGAGAATGGGCACTCAGGCACATTAAAAGCCGCAGGGGTGCACAGTTCGCAACATTCATCCTCGGAGTATGTATCTTCGTGGACGATTACTTCAACTGCCTTACAGTCGGACAGGTTATGCGCCCTCTGACCGATAAGTTCAACGTTTCACGTGCCAAATTGGCATACCTTATCGATTCTACGGCCGCACCGGTCTGTATTATCGCCCCTGTGAGTTCGTGGGCTGCGGCGGTTGCATCAAGCCTCGGAACAACAAGTCTTCCTGCGGGAATGAACGCAATGGATGTTTTCATTCAGTGCATTCCGTACAACTTCTACGCATTGTTCACACTTGTAATGATTGTCTGCATCTGTTTCATGGATGTGGACTTCGGACCTATGAAGGTTCACGAAGACAACGCACGCAAGGGCGATCTCTACACAACACCCGAGAGGCCTTTCGAGAACACCGGAGACGAACAGATCTACGAGTGCGACGGACGTGTCATCGACCTTATCTTCCCTATCGTTATCCTGATTATCACATGTGTCGTCTGTCTGCTTTACACAGGCGGATTCTTCAACGGTGTCGGACTCCGTGATGCATTCGCAAACGCAAGCGCATCCGTCGGTCTCGCAATGGGATCAATCCTTGCACTGCTCATGACGATTTTCTACTTCGTCATACGCAAAGCGGAAGCATTCCCCGTTCTTCTCGACACACTGCCTCAGGGATTCCGTAACATGGTTCCCGCGATTCTGATTCTTGTGTTCGCATGGACTCTCTGTTACATGACAAACACTCTGGAAGCATCCACATTCGTCAGCGATGCTCTTGCAGATGCCGGAAGCCTCAAGAACTTCCTGCCCGCAGTGTTCATGATTATCGCTTGTTTCATCGCATTCGCAACGGGAACATCATGGGGAACAATGGGAATTCTTATCCCGATTGCGGTACCTGTGTTTGTCACAGAACCGGATCTTCTCGTTATCGGTATCGCAGCATGTATGGCAGGTGCGGTCTTCGGAGACCACTGCTCACCCATCTCGGATACAACGATTATGTCATCCGCAGGTGCCGAATGCAGACACGTCAACCACGTTGCGACACAGATGCCTTACGCAATTCTTGTTGCTGCGGTATCGTTCGTGTTCTACCTGATTGCGGGATTCTGGAACTCATGGATTGTTACAATCATCGGTATCGTCGCAATGATTGCGATACTCTACGGCATCAAGATGATGTCCGATAAGAAGGAGGCTGCAGCCGCATGAAGGGAAAAGAGATTGCACTGACACTCTTGGCCGTGATGATTATCGCAGCACCTATGGCAGTCGCATTCGACTGCGATGTCGAAGCAGACGATACATCGGGAGGATTGGGAACTCCGAGTGAAACTTCACCCGCATACCTGATCATAATCGGTGTCCTCTTCGTGATTTCCATAGTCGTTCCTTTCTTCATCAAGTCCAAAGAGAACGAATAAAAAACCCATTCCCGGCCCTTTCGGGCCGGGACTCTTATTTTCACACGATGATATTATAAAGGACGGTCTGAATCCCATTCACGGTCTTTATGGACAGGGAAATAGTTGAGAGGGTTGCACGTATCGCACACCTCGATCTGACAGATTCGGAATTGGAAAGATACAGCGTGGATCTCAGTGAGATTCTGAGTTATTTTGAGATGCTTGACGAAGCGCCCGGTCTGGAGAATACAGGATTCAATCCCGTCGAGATTGCGGATGCTCTCAGAGAAGACATTCCGTCGATGGAAATCCCTGCGGAAGAATGCACCAAAGACATGAAGACTTACGACGGATACATCAGGGGGCCGAGGCTCTCATGAAGTTACCCGATTACAAAAAAATCAACGACAGATACGAAATGTTCGTCAACTGCACCCTGTCCGAAGAAGCGGAAGGAACATTCACGTTTTCTGCCAAAGACAATCTTACATCTGTGGATTATGAGTCTACCGCGGGTTCGCTGATACTCAAAGGATACAGACCTCCTTTTGATGCCACCCCTATCAAAAAGATGAGAGAGGCAGGCGGAGCGCTTGTCGGTAAGACCAACATGGACGAATTCGGATTCGGTACGTTCTGTACGAACTCGGCATACGGCATTCCGAAGAATCCTTTCGATCTGAACAGATCGTGCGGAGGATCGTCGGGAGGTTCCGCATGCGCCGCAGCGGTACTTGACGACCATGTTTCACTGGGAGTTTCGACAGGCGGTTCGATTGTGTGTCCTGCGTCATTCTGCGGAGTTTACGGTCTTGCGCCTTCATACGGACGTGTATCGAGATACGGTCTGATCGATTACGGCAACTCATTGGATAAAGTGGGATTGCTTTCGTTTAAGGCATCGGATCTGAGAAAATATCTTCCCGTAATTTCGGGAAAAGATGCACATGATCCTACGTCATACGTTCAGCCCGAGTTGGAACTCGGAAAGAAGAAGTTAAAATCAGTGGCGGTACCGAAGGAAGCCGTCGAAGGAGAGGGAATTGCGAAAGATGTTATGGAGAACTTCGAAAAGAGTCTCGAGTTACTGAAATCGATGTCTGTGGATGTTGAATATGTCAGCATGCCCACTCTGAAGTACTCAATCCCTGCGTACTATGTTATCGCTACTTCGGAAGCATCCACAAACCTCGCAAGATTCTGCGGTATGAGGTACGGACAGCAGGAAGGAGATCTGACCTTAAGGTTCGATGATTATTTCACATCCTTCCGTTCGAAATACTTCGGAGACGAAGCGAAGAGAAGGATTCTCCTGGGAACATTCACAAGAATGGTCGGTTACGCCGACAGGTACTACAACAAAGCACTTCAGGTGAGGGAAGCAATCATTGCCGACTACAAGAAACAGTTTGAGAGATTCGACGCTGTTGTTACACCTACGATGCCTTTCAAATCGCCGAGATTCGACGATATTTCGAAGATGTCCGCATTGGATTCGTATAAGGCAGACTTCCTTACCGTTCCTCCGAACATCACGGGAATGCCCCATCTGTCCGTTCCCTGCGGATATTCCGAGAACATGCCTATCGGATTGCTGTTCACTTCCGATCATTGGAACGAAGATGTTCTGATCGATGCTGCAGAGAAATGGGATTCGTCATTCGATGTGAAACATGCGGAGGTGAAGGTATGAAGATCGGATTGGAGATTCACGTTCAGCTCCCTACGAAATCGAAGATGTTCTGTTCATGTCCCACGACAGGTGCGGAATTCCCGAACACACACGTCTGTCCTGTCTGTCTGGGACTTCCGGGATCGAAACCTTCGCTGAACAAACAGGCCGTTATTTTGGGATTGACTATTGCGAAGAAACTCGGATGTTCCGTTCCGGATACGACGTGGTTTTCAAGAAAAACGTACTTCTATCCCGATTTATGCAAACATTTCCAGATTACGCAGTACGATATGCCGATAGGTCTCGGCGGTGTGTTCTACCTCGGTAAGAAACCGATAAGAATCACACGTGTACACCTTGAGGAAGATCCCGGAAAGACAAAGAGGGTCGGAGACGGTTCGTCTTTGGTCGATTACAACAGATCCGGAATACCTTTGGTCGAGATTGTTACGGAACCGGATATTTCCACACCCGTAGAAGCGAGAGAATTCCTTTCCGCACTGCTTACCGAAATAAGAAGCGTAATCGATCTTACAGACAACGGAGAAAGAAGTGTCAGATGCGACTGCAACATTTCCGTAGGCAAAGAAAGATGCGAAGTCAAGAACGTCACCGGACTCAAGAATGTGGAAGCGTGTCTGAAGTACGAAGTGATAAGACAGACAAAGATTCTCAAAGCCGGCGGAAAGATCGAGCGTGAAACAAGACGTTTCGACGAAGAGAAGAAGATTACATTCTCCGCGAGAAAGAAGGAATACGAAGCGGATTACGGTTACATCGGAGAACCCGATCTCGGAATCTACCACATAGCCAAGATGGCCGAATCCATCAAACTCCGCGAGACTCCGCTGATGAGAATTGACAGATTCAAATCCGAATACGGATTGGATGAGAAAGTTTCCAAACAGATTGTGAACACATCCATGAAGTTAGCCGATATCTTTGAAAAGATTGCCAAAGCAACTGATGCGGAAACCGCGAGGTCGTGGACTTCCGGTACAATAAGTGCCAACTGGAAAGTTTTTGAGGATAAAGCTGAAGAAAAAGGCGACGAATTGGTCGGAATTATCAGTGAATTCCATGACGGAAAGATTACCGACACAGAGTGCAGCATACGCATCAAAGCACTCATGACCGGAAAATCCGTCGAAGAAGCATCCGCAGGTTCGGCAGATCTCGAAGCGCTGATTAAGAAAGCTTTGGATGAGAATCCTTCCGTCATAGCCGATTACGCCAAAAACGAAAAGGCTGCGAACAGAATCATCGGTTTAATAATGAAACAGACAGGCGGACAGTATTCTTCGTCGGATATTGTCGAAGCTACAAAGAAACTTATCGAAGAAAGACTCTGAATCTCACACAGGGTGAGATTCGGGTTCTTTCTCAGGAAGACTTCCCACCAATGTAGAGCCTAAAATCAGCAGTGCTCCGATCCATCCGTACACTCCGAGCTGTTCTCCGAGTATAACTGCGGAAAGGAACAGCGTCACGACAGGTTCCATGTATCCGTAGACGGCAGTGGTCTGTGCGGGAAGATATGCCATAGATCCGAAGTACAGCAGGAAAGTACATCCCGTGGTGACTACACCCAATATGATAACGCGAATAATGTCCTCAGTAGTGTATGTCAGCGACGGGAAATCGACTGTGAATAAACAGTAAATCAACACAACAACGGCTGAGACAGCCAATTGTACCAGCGTCCTGTCGCATGATCCTATTTCCCCTAATTTCTTGTTACACATGACCATTCCGCAGTACAGTGCGGCAGCGGAAAGACCCAAGGCGATACCGAAGGTGTTGACACTTCCGTTCAGTCCGTTCTGAATGATTCCCGACGTGAACGCCAATCCGATTATCGAAATGATAACGCAGATCAACTTCGTCACGGTGAATCTTTCTTTAAGGATTACAGGCGACACCAAAATGATGAAAGCGGGCGCCATATAGTTACAGAGAGTGGCCACGGAAACGGATGTCTGCTTATAGGCTTCGAACAGTGCCAGCCAATTGAGTCCCAGAAATATCCCCGATAAAACCAGAGGTTTGATGTTCGAACGGATGTTTTCCTTGGAAATTCTGTTACCTGCGACAAGTATCACTGACAGAATAAACAGTGTCCCGATAACCGCTCTTCCGAGAACGATTACCGATGAGGGCAGAGTCACGCCTGCGGCCAATACACCTATCAGGCCGAACAGGCACATTGCGAGGAACATGACGGGCCTGGGATAGGCCTCGATGATGTTCGTCGGCAAACTAACACCGTGACGGTGCGGGACCGAAGTCCCGCTTACTCCGTGTCTTCAGAGATGTCAATGTCGATGTCGTCCATCGCAAGTGACATCAGCTGGAGTTCTTCGAGTTTTTCGTCATCGATTTTGTCCGGAGAACCGTCGATAAGCGATTCCGCTTTCTTGTTCTTCGGGAATGCAATCGTGTCACGGATTGTTTCCTTTCCCAACAGAATTGCAATAACACGGTCGACACCGATTGCGATACCTCCGTGCGGAGGTGCGCCGTATCCGAGTGCTTTGATGAACCAACCGAAGTTTGCTTCGATTCTCTCATCTGAAAGACCCAGCTGGTGCAGAACTTCAATCTGAACCTCGGGCCTGTTAATCCTTAAGGAACCGGAACCGAGTTCGTTTCCGTTAAGAAGGATATCGAAACATGCTCCCTTCTTATAGTTGTCATACGGAAGAACGAACGGGTGGTGGAATGCGTCTTTCTTTCCGGAAACAGGATCTACGTCGAACATAGGACAGTCTACGAGCCAGTGGAACTGGAATGTACCTTCGGGCACAAGACCCAGATCGGCTGCGAGCTGTCTTCTCATAAGTCCCGCTCCTTCCAAAGTTCTCTTCCACGGACCGGCCATCAGGAAGATTAAATCGCCTTCTTCGGCTTTCATAATCTCTTTGATGCCTTTCTTGTTCTCTTCCGTGAAGTATTTGACGATGTTGCTGTCCAACTCTCCGTTGACGACTCTCATCCATGTGAGTCCGCCGAGACCGAACTTCTTCGCCAATGCGATGTATCTGTCTACGTCGTTCCTTCCGATCTTCTCGCCTGCGATATCCTTCTTGAGGTTGATACCCACGATGATACCGCCTTCGGAGACGATTCTCTTCATGATTCCGTAGTTGGTTTCTCTGAAAACTTCGGTAAGTTTCTCCAACGGGAGTCCGTACCTGAGATCGGGCTTATCGGAACCGTATCTTTCCATCGCTTCCATGTAGGAAATCCTGGGGAACGGAATCTGGAGTTCTTCTCCGTAAAGTCCTTTCCAGATAAACGCAAACATCTTTTCCATGTTGTCCTGGATGTCTTTCTCGTCAACGAAGGACATTTCCATATCCAACTGTGTAAACTCAGGCTGCCTGTCTTTCCTCGAATCTTCGTCACGGAAGCATCTTGCAACCTGGTAGTAACGGTCCATACCCGCAACCATCAGCATCTGTTTGTAGAGCTGAGGGGACTGGGGAAGAGCGTAGAACGTACCGGGGTGAACCCTTGACGGAACAACGTAATCCCTTGCGCCTTCGGGCGTGGATTTCGCAAGCATAGGGGTTTCGATCTCAAGGAATCCCTGGGATTCGAGATACTGCCTCGCAAGGTGTACGAACTTACTCCTGAATTCCATCGCTTTGATCATTTCCGTTCTTCTCAAATCGAGATACCTGTACTCAAGACGTACATCTTCCGAAGGAAGAACACCTTCCTTCTGATCTCCGATTTCGAACGGAGGAACTTCGGATTTGCTGAGAAGTTCCGCCGATGTAATAAGAACTTCTACGTCACCTGTCGCATTACGGCTGTCTTCCGTACCCTCGACCCTCTTCCTGACGATACCGTTTATCGAAACGGCCGATTCGCGGGTGAATGTCTTCATGGTGTCGGCGAGTGCCTGCGCATCCGTCCCGGCGGGAAGATCCTCCGGGTCGAACACAACTTGGGTGATCCCGTATCTGTCGGCGAGATCGATGAAAGCGACCCCTCCGTGATCTCTGGAGAACCTAACCCATCCCTGCAGGCATACTTCTTTCCCCAGATCCGATGATCTGAGTTCTCCACAGGTGTGCGTTCTTCTCATTTTCGGTTACCCTCTTTTGAGGTTTATATGCGACCCCATCCTAGAGGGGCGATAAAAGGATTTGGTCGCGCGTACGTGTTATTATGACGTGTGTGCGGTGAATATAATCAATCGGACACAATCGGAGGGACGTAATCCATGGGATCCTTCATCATGTTGAGGATGACGGATGTGTTTGTTTTCTTGACTCCTTCGATCATAAGGATTGATTTCACAATGTCGGAGAATTCCTCTCTGTCCCTGCATGCGACCCATGCGATGGAATCGCATTCTCCGGTGACGTCGAACACCGCGATGACCTGCGGTATCGCGGTGATTCTCTCCTGTACCCCTAAGGTGTCCTTGTCGACATAAATCTGAATGATGCCCATGAAATCGAATCCCAACTTCATGTAATCGACTTTGGCACGGTATCCGTTCACGACACCTTTGTTTTCAAGAGATTTCACCCTCTGGATAAGTGTCGTGGGGTGTATACCCAGCTCCTTGGCAATCTGCCTGTATGAGCCCTGACTTGACGCACAGAGCATATCGATAATACGTCTGTCCAACTCATCGAATTCGCCGATATCCGCCATATGTACACCTTAACGGTACATCTGTATGTCAAACGTCTAATTAACTGTACCCCTCCCTGTGTACAGGGAGGAGAGTGTAAGTTTGTCGCGTAACTGCGAATTTTAAGTGAATTTTATAAATGACCCGTCAACTTGTTAAATCTATGAAGCAACTCCCTGTCGGCATCAAGGACTTCAAAGTAATCCGCAGTGAAGACAAATACTATGTGGATAAAAGTATGCTGATAGGAGAGATTCTGAGCAATAATACCAAAACCATCTCCTATTATACGAGGCCGCGTCGTTTCGGAAAATCTCTCAATCTCAGCATGTTGGATGCTTTCTTCAATCTTGAATATAAGGGCAACACATGGTTCGACGGATTGGAAATATCAAAACATCCGGAATATGACTGCTACAAAAATGCATTTCCTGTCATTTCTATAAATCTGAAATTGGGAAACACCTGTAATTTTGAATATTTTATAGAATTGTTTAACGTAATGCTGAAAAAAATATTCAGGAAATTCACATACCTCAGAGATTCACCGGAAATCGATGAAGAAACAAAAGAAGATTTTAACAGGTATTATTCCGGAAAGAAAACCGTTGTGGACTCTATGGTTGCACTGAGTGATCTGTGTTCCATGTTGGAAAGCTATCACAAGTCAAAAGTAATAGTGTTAATCGACGAATATGACGGTACTGTCAATGACACGACAGATAAAGAACTCCGTCGCGAAATTGTAACATTTCTGGGGAATGTGCTCTCGCCGTTACTCAAGGACAATGACTCACTTCAGATGGGTATCGTCACAGGCATAATGCAGATTACCAAGGAGAATATCTTCAGCGGAACAAACAATCTTTCCGTAAATCACATTATGGACAGGCAGCATGATGAGATGTTCGGTTTCACAAATGAAGAAGTGAAACAGATTTGTGCGGATTACGGCCATCCCGAGAAATTTGAGGAAGCAAAAGAATGGTATGACGGATACCGTTTCGGAGATGCCGATATTTACAACCCGTGGAGTGTACTCAAATATGTTGAGAAGGGTTTTGGAGCCGGCACTTATTGGGCAAACACCAGCAGTAATAACCTGATTTACGACTTCATTTCGAAGGCGAATAAAGAACTTTCAGACGATTTGCGTATTCTCGGTTCCGGCGGCACTGTAATAAGAGAAGTCTCTACAGAACTGACATTTGACGACCTCAAAAACAGTAAAAATGTTTACTCCCTGATGGCAATTTCCGGGTACCTTAAAGCAATACCGAAACAGAAATACGATCCGTCGACACCCGAAGGACGGAAATGCATACTGTCAATACCGAACAGAGAACTGTTCTTTGTGTTCTCGAATCTGATTAACCGTGCGGCGTTCAGTGAGGAAGGAGATGAATCGAAACTTACGGATTTCACCGCTGCTGTCAGGACCAATGATACGGAAGCGATGGAAAGCAGACTGTATGAACTCATGGTGACGGCCGTCAGTTCCCGTGTTCTGAATGATGAACATTCGTATCAGGCATTTATCACAGGTATGCTGATGAGTCTCCGCGAGAACTATGATGTCAAAGCCGATTTCGAAAGCGGAAGAGGATACAATGACATTATGATGATCAGAAAGAAAGGTATCGGCCCCAATGTTGTCATGGAATTGAAGAAATCCAAAAATGACAGACAGCTCGAACATGATGCGAAATCAGCTCTTCAGCAGATCAAGGACAAAGATTACGCACACGGACTCGAAGGTAAGATAATCATTTACGGAATCGCATTTTCCGACAAGAAACCGTTCATCGTTTCCGAAGAGCTTTGACTGTTACTTTTCACCCAATCCCTTTTCATCGGTTTGTCATCCGCCTGCGATAAACTGACAGCGTAAGATATTAACAATGATGACAATAACCGCCCCGATAAGATGACAGACGAACTGTTCAGAGACGATGCATATGTATCCGAGTTCGAAGCCGAGGTCACCGCCGTAGACGGCGAATATGTGACGCTCGGAGGTACCGCTTTCTACCCCGGAGGGGGAGGACAGGTATGCGATACAGGTATCGTCGGAGGCGTGAAGGTCACCGAAGTCAAAGAAAAAGACGGAGAGATTGTACACCGTATGCCCGGACACGACCTCAAAGTCGGAGACAGGATTTGGTGCAGCGTCGACTGGGACAGACGTTACGATTTAATGAAAGGACACACGGCGGAGCATCTTCTCTTCAATTCCCTCAGCCGTCAGGACCCGGAACTGAATATCGTGAAGATTTTCATTTCGCCAGAGTCCAAATATGTCATCGTGGACAGGGACATCTCATGGGAGAAGATTTCCGATGCAGTTCGCTTTGCGAATAAGGTGATTTCCGAAAATCATGCGGTCAGAAGAAGCATGATGAGCAGGGACGATCCGGATATTTCCAAGATACGTGTGAAGTTGGACCGTATCGAGGAAGATGAGATAAGTGTCGTAGAGATTGAAGACGTGGATATCGCAGCATGCTGCGGAATACATGTGATGGAAACCGGAGAAATAGGCGCTATTCTCGTCAGCAAGAAGACATCCGCGGGAAAAGACGGTGTTGAAATTCATTTCGAGATAGGAGATCAGGCTGTAGACGATGCAATGATGTTGGCTTCATCATGTCTTTCGATTATCGATGACTTGGGAAGCAAACCGTCCGACATCATCAGGACTGTTTCCAACATGAAACATGAGATAAGTCTTTACAAAAAGATGCTGAAAGAGTCAGTATCATCTTCACTGAAGAATCTCAGTCCCGTGAAGATTGAAGGTGTTGACGTTTACAGCGGGGTATTCCCGACATCCGAACGTAACGTTCTCACCGAAGCTGCGGAATCGTTCAAAGCGAAAGGTTCCGTTTCCGTACTCATAGGTTCGGGAGAGAATCTTACCGTAATCGTTGCATCCGGAAACCCTAAGATCGACTGCAAATCGGTACTCTCCGAAACACTTCCTAAGTTCGGCGGAAGGGGCGGGGGAAAGAAAGATTTCGCTCAGGGCGGCGTTACGGACACATCCGTAGCGGATGAGTTACTCAAAGCACTGATGTCATCGGTGGAATCTTCTGTCAAAGGATGAAAAGTGTTTAATTAAAGCTCACACATTGGTGGAATCATGTCCGGAATGAAAGGCATAAACCCGCGTCAGATGAAACAGGCAATGAAAAAGATGGGTATTACAAATGCTTCCATCGATGCCGTAGAAGTCATCATCAGGTGTCGTGACAAGGATATCGTAATCAGCAGTCCCGATGTCAATGCTATGACTATGCAGGGTTCGACAACCTATCAGATTTCCGGTATTGTATCTGAGAGAGCACCCGGTGCAGTCAGTGAGGTTGAGAATTCTATTCCCGAAGAGGATATCGAATTGGTCATCTCCCAGACAAACTGCGATCGTGAGAAAGCGATTGAAGCTCTCGAAGCGTGCGACGGACAGCCTGCGGAAGCAATCCTGAAGATTATGACGGAGTGATTGAGATGTGTCTCGCAGTTCCCGGTAAAATCGTTTCCATTTCCGATGATATCGCTGAAATCGATTTCGGCGGTGTGATGAAGAAAGCAAATGTCTCGATGGTTGAGGCAAAAGTAGGCGATTGGGCCGTTATCCACGCAGGATTTGCTATAGAAGTTATGGATGAAGACGACGCCCAGGAGACCATAAGGCTCTGGAACGACGTCCTCGACCACGACGGTGTAGAGTTTAAATGACAGTTTCCTTAGGTTCGATTACGAACTTATGGTAATTGTTGTCAGTACCGAAGATTTCGGATTTTGTCACTTCGTACCTTCTGCCCGTGACGTTACTGAGTAACTCGGCAAACAGTCCGTGGTGATATGCCGCTACTGCGGTAATCGTGCAGGGATAACTGTCGGTAGATCTGATGATGATTGTCAGCGGCATGAATGTGTAAATACACACTTCTCCGATGGCGTTTTTCTCGTAGAATTCCTGTAACCATGTGATTACATCTTCGACCTTGTTGACCTGAATCTTGGATGCGATATACGCTCCGAATTCACGTCCGAGTCCTTCCGTAAGAGGTGAAACATCCAATCCGACAGCTTCGATTCTTGTGAGGAATCTTGTAAGTGTGTCTCTGTGGAAATCTTTGCTGTCCATCATCCTGCCGAAGAATGTTTCCGAATCGTTCTTGGAAAACTGCGTAACTTCTTTGGAGAATGCGAGTTTTCTCGATTTGAGTCTGAAAATCTTTCTGCGACTGTCGTTTTTATCAAACTCAAACGTAATAAGTCCGCGGGAAACCAGCTGATCCATGTGAACGGAAAGTGTGGACTGCGCTTTGCCTGTCATGTCCGCAACTTCGCTCATGGAGAGAGGCATCTTTGAAAGTTCGTTGAGAATACTGATGTGGAGAGGGTCCGAGACCTGTACGATACTGCTCATTTCACCCTCATCGGTGAGATAGAGTTCGAAAGCACCTGTGTCTGCCTTCTTCGTCCTTGCCATAGTTCCGTTATTCCGCTAGATAATATTAATAATTGCGTACCTGTCTGATTCAAAACAAACCGATTATCGGATAGATTGTTTCGTTTTTTACGAAATGTGCCTTTTCGTACTGTATTTTTTGAAGATTTTTCAGACGGCGATATCTGCCGGAAGATATGAAGATCATTCCGTGTGCGGGGCGTTCCGCCCCGCACGGAATTATTGGTAAAATAATAAGCATTATATACGGAATAAGTATGCAGAGTTTCGGTACGACGGCCATAGCGGCGGTGTAACACCCGGTCCCATTCCGAACCCG